>JANPDZ010000168.1:0-13538 GCA_031431735.1 Acidobacteriota bacterium
GGTCGAGAGCGATACTGAAGCAATGAGCGATATGCTCGACACCAGCATCACGCCCGAAGCCGAAGAAACCCTGATGGAAGAGATCCAATATCAGGAAAAACAGATCGGTTTTCTCGCCTACATCGGCGGCGGATTTGCGGGCGGCGACGTTTTCGGCTCGACAGAACTGTGCGAAAAACAGATGCGAAAACTAATGCGCGGGTATTACCTGGATGCGCTCGACATCGGCATCAATTTCCCCGATATTAAAGCGGAAGAAATTCTCGCCCAGATCGCCGCCGCCAGCCACGAACAATTCGCGGCGATCGGCAAGGGAACTGAAATGCGTTTTGAAACCGAACGCATCCAAGGCGCGTGGAAACTGGTTGACGAATCGGTTTCGCATCTGACCGTCTTTCCGCGAGGCTAGTTGTCAGAACACAGAGCGGTAGCGACGTGATAGTTTTCATTACTGCTCTGTGTTCTAATTCATAAAATTCAAATGAAAATGGTTTATAATTCACCAATAAAGAGGCAAAAATATAAAAAAAGGAAAGATAACAATACAATGCTGACAAAATTACGAGCCACTTATGAAAACGGAGTATTTGTTCCCGTTTCAAATGTTGAAATTTTGCCGGAAGCGTCGGAAGTAGATTAACGTCGAAACGATTTATGAAAACGGTTCGGAAAAACGCGCCGCCGAATTTCGCGAAATAGCTGAAAGTATGTGTGCAAATGTTTTCACAGGCAATCCGCCGCTTTTGAGTCGAAAGGAACTGCATTGAAAAAAAAGGCGTTACGTTGAAAACGCCCTTCCGTAAATTTGCGAACAGCTGACCAAGTGCTAATGATGTTTGAAAAATAAATACCGCAATCAGAAAAGCGTTTTTGCCGGGAGCGCAGGCAGCCTTGCCTGCCCGTTCGAGGCTTTGCAAGAACGGCAAACGCCCGATCACCTCCAAAGTTAAAGATAATCGGAAAACTGCGCCATCGGCGGCTTTTGATTAGCAATAACTTATCAGGTAATCGAGGCGGTCGCGCCTTGTTCTCGCAAAGCCTCGAACGCCCTTTGCAGGCAAGGCTGCCTGCGCTCCCGGCCTAAAATTATTTTTTTTTGCGGTATCTATTTTTCAAACACCATTAGGAACATGGCTAATCGCCGCAAAACGCGGACTGACGGCTGAAGCCGCCTGACAAATCAAAATTTCATTGGAGCATTGCAAGGCAATAATTATGAAAAAACTTATCAATCTTTCGCTTCTTTTATTCACGATTCAAATACTTTTAACAGGACTTTTTGCTCAAGATCAACAAAAAGCCGAACTTATTTTTCAAGGCAATATTAATTCTTTTCAAAATGAATTTAATAGCCCTTTTGAATTTTCGTCGGATGGAAAGCAATTTGCTACGGTTTGGAAAAATAAAATCGTTTTATGGGATATTGAAACGGGAAGAGTTTTGCGAATTTTCGGAATTAAAGAAAATAAATTTGGTTATTTTACTTCGATAGCCATCAGTTCGGACGGAAAGTATTTGGCAGGCGGTTTTTTTGATAAGAAACAAATTGTCGGACGAGTTATTTTTTGGAATGTGTCTGACGGAAAAGAAATTTCCGAGCATTCTGAATTGGGGTTTTTGGCAATGGTGTTGGATTTGGATTTCAGTCCCGATCAAAGGCTTTTGATTTCAACTTCAATTGGTATATCGCTTTATGATATGCCGTCCAAGACAAATAATTCCATCATCGTATGGAAAAATGGTCCCGGTGTGACTACGGGTTGGGATTATTCCGTAAATGCCTCATTTAGTCCCGATGGCAAACATATTTTTTGGAGAACTTCATATCAAGCTCGAGCCGGAGGCGGATTCTTAATCGGTAGAGAGCCTTTTGGAAACGAGATTCCCGAATTTATTATTGATCGAAATCTTTCGATAAATAATAAAGGTGAATTCGTATTTATCAATGAGAAAAAGAAAACTGCAAATATAGAAAAATTTGTCTATAACGAGAAACTTGATGACGGAGATTATCAAACAATTCAAACTATTGACAAAGATTTTCAGAGTGCATTTTTTAATCCGCAAATCGATGATGAATTAATTATTTCATCAATAGGAAAAATTTTAAAAAGAAACCTCAAATCGAAAAAGGATGTTGAAATTCAATTAGAGAAAAACTCAAAAGCGGTAACAGCAATCAGCGATAACGGAAAGTTTGTTACGGATGGACTTACAATCTGGGATGCAAATACAGGAAAATTAATCCAAGACTTTTCAGCTGTCGTAAATATTTCAACCGTTTTGGATTATTCGGATAAGTCCGTGTATGTAAATTCAGACGATAAAATTTACATAGGGATGAATGGAAAAAATGCACTTGTCTGGGATTTGAAATCAGGTGGAAAACCATTTGTCGAGAAATTTAATGAACAGAATAATCAATTCTCAATTAATAATGACCCGATTCAAGTTAATGATTTTAAAATTGTTTTTTATGATAGTTTTGTAAATATAGAATCGGAAAAAGCAAGCTCTAATACAGGAATTTTCGTTTTTTCGAATCTTTTGCTAAAACATTTTGATGCTGAAAATAATATTCTGACAGTTATTTCATCAGAACCATTTGATGTCGGGATTGATATTTTCAAACTAAAAAAATATGCCTACGAAAAGGATTTTTATGAATTTGAAAGAATCGGTGGAATAGTAATTAGTCTGGATGTCGGCTATCGCGGTCATGTTCCGCCGCCGATTCGTCTGGATGAACTTCAATTTGATAAAACCACTTTGTTGGCAGAAGCCGGAAAACTTAAAGATAAATCCCCCAAATTTGTCCGTGATTTACAAACTTATTTTAATGAACCTTTAACCAAGAACGACAAATATAGAGTTGCAGCAATAAATAACAGTATTAAAATTTTTGATAATGAAAGTGGCATCGAGATTTGCAGTTTATACGCGACAAGTTCGGAAGAATGGGCGGTAATTACGCCTAATGGTTTGTTTGACGCTTCATCGAAAGCTAAGAAGTTTATGCACTATGTCCTCGGGCTTGAACCGATTTCTTTAGATCAGATGAAGGATTTGTATTATGTTCCCGGACTACTTCAGAAAATCTTCAAAGGCGAGCCGCTTCCGAAGGTTGAGCTTTTTTCAAAAAAAGATTTGTTTCCGACGGTCGAGTTTTCTCAACCAAAAGAAGGACAAAAGGATTTAAGTGTCAAACTTACCAATCGCGGCGGCGGGATCGGGCAGGTGCAGATTCTTGTTAATGGGAAGGAATTTGTCGGCGATGCGCGCGCCATTGGGTTTGATGCGAATGCGAAGGAAGCGACTTTGACGGTTAGTTTGAAAGATGCGCCGTTTATTTTGGGCAAGGAAAACAGGATCGAGGTGATCGCCAAAAACGCCGCCGGTTCGCTGACCAATCGCGGGACGGCTCGCGGGACGGCGGTTTTTAATTTGGGCGGAGTTGAATCGCGCGAGAAGCCGAATATTTATGTGATTGTCGGCGGAATTTCAAACTATACGAACGATAATCTGAAGCTCGGGTTTGCCGCCAAAGATGCGGAAGATTTTGCTAAAGCAATCGAAATCGGCGCGGTAAAACTGCTCGGCGATAAATCGAAAGTCCATATTCGGCTTTTGACGAGCAACGGCACGAATTCAACCGCCAAATTCGACATTCCTGATTCAAAGATTTTAACCGCCACGAAAGCCGATTTTGAAAAGGCGTTTGCTGATTTCAAAGATGCCACGCCGAACGATGTTTTTATCGTCTATCTCGCGGGACACGGCGTGGCGCTCAATCTCAATCAAAACCCGTCGCAAGCCGGCGGCGACACCTATCTCTATCTGACACAGGAAGCGACGACGACCGACAAGAGCATTCTCACAATAGAAAACTCGCGCAAAGCGATGACGATCTCGTCGGAAGAATTAAAAGATCTGATGAAGACGAACAAAGCCTTGAAACAGGTTTTGATCTTAGACACCTGCGCGGCGGGCGCGTTGTCGAATTCGCTCGTCGCAAAACGCGATTTGCCGAGTGACCAGATCAAAGCGATGGAAACCTTGAAGGACAACACCGGCTTTTTTGTCCTGATGGGAAGTTCGGCGGACGCGGTTTCGTATGAAGCGAGCCAATACGGGCAAGGACTTCTGACCTATTCGCTTCTGCAAGCAATGAAAGGAGCGCGCCTTCGAGACGGCAGCTTTGCGTTTGTCAACGAATTGTTCGACTACGCGCAAGCGACAGTTCCGGACATGGCAAAAAACATCGGCGGCATCCAGCGTCCGGTCGTCATCACACCCGATCTGAGCGGCACATTTCCAATTGGACAATTCACCATTGCCGAGCAAAAACAAATCACCTTATCAAACCCGAAACCGCTGATCTTGCGCCCCAATCTGCAAAACGAAAAACTGCGCTTCGATAATCTGAAACTGACCGTTCTCCTTCGTGACGAACTGCGAAACGTCAGTTTTGTCAACATTCGCGGCAATCCGTCGCCGATTGTCTTTGTCGAAGCCGACGAGATGACCGATGCCATCACGCCGAGCGGAAATTACACGGTTGATGGCGACAATTTGCAAATTACCGTTGTGCTGGTGCGAAATAACGCTCAAATCGGTAAAGAAATTATCGTGTCCGGCAAGTTGAGCGACAAAGAAGGGTTGATAAAAGAAATTGTCGCGAAATTGACCGAAGCGGCGAAAGCCTTGTAAAAAATGTTAATCTAACCAAAAGGAGAGAAGCTATGAGTGTAATTACGTTAGAAGTTCCCGACGAAATAGCGACCCAAATTAGTTTAAAATCGGAAGATTTAACCTTTCTGATTAAAGAGGCGTTGACGAAAAAGCTGAAAAAACTTTCCTCGCCAACCTTAATTGAAACGCCTGTTTATCAAGAGTTGGTTGATTTATTAAGTTCCGGTCCGACGAGGGAACAACTCATTGCTTTCAAAATTTCCGATGTGGCGCAAACGCGGCTCGAAGAACTTCTTTATCGAAACCGCGAAGAAGAATTGACGCAAGCCGAACGCACCGAACTTGAAACCTATATTCAGTTAAGCCACATCGTTACGCGGCTCAAAGCACGCGCCCGAAATGGTCAGCCTTTTCTCAATTAAATTCGTTATTATCTATGCCGCGTCCGCACATTTCAAAATCTTTGCGACGAGAAGTCACAAACCGCGCCCGCGAATGTTGCGAGTATTGCGTCATTCATCAAGACGACCGACCTGAACGGCATAAAATAGACCACATCATCGCGCTCAAACACGGCGGCACAAACGAGAGCGCAAAATTTGGCACTGGCTTGCGCCGTTTGCAATCTTTATAAAGGCTCGGATTTGTCCTCAATTGACCCTTTAGAGCGCATTATCGTGCCGCTTTTTAATCCGCGAACGCAAATTTGGGCAGAGCATTTTGAAATTGAAGGCGCACGAATCACCGGCTTAACGCCCATCGGACGAGCAACAATTGAACTATTGAGATTTAACGACGACGAACATTTGAGCGAACGGCAAGAATTGCTACGCGCAAATCGCTATTCGCCGCATCAGTTGAGTTAAAAGACTTTCGCAATGTCAATTTGGTTAATATTGATATGAATTTAGAAATGAGAAACGTCCAAGAACTATTCGCCGATGAATAAGAATTCAATCACAAAACGTTTAAGTTCGACGGCGCATTGTTGATGGTTGACGCCGCGTTGGTATGGTCTTTCCGTCCGATCGGATGACCTTGACGGTGCGGCGTATGGCTTTGGCGACGCGTCGGATTACTTTGACGGTGCTCCGTAAAGCTTATACGGAGCACCGTCAAAGTCTTATTTTTGACCGGCGGCATCATATTTTCGGAGTTTTGTCTGATGACTGACGACCGTATGTTCTTGGAAAAATAAATCCGACATCAAGAAACGTTCCACTTTAAGCCCATCGCCTGCTCAACTGTCGAGAAACGAGGAAAACCCGATAAATCAGACTGAAAATTATGTAATGCCTCAGTAAAAAGTTGGATCTGCCCACAAAACACACGAAAAGCACGAAAAAAATCAACTTTTGTTTTTTTTAGTTTATTTCGTGTGTTTCGTAGGCAGAAAATCTTTCTGTAACTTTTTACAGAGGCATAACCAAAGGTAGAAAAAAATCTTGACTTTGATTGAAGATAGCCTATAATTTGAGAAAATCGCGTAAAAGTTTTGTGCATCTGACTGAAAATCGGAGATTTACCGTTTTTTCAAAAGTTAGCCTTAAACCAATTCAGATTCAATTATCGAATTTCGGCGATTCGACGTTTTATTTATCACAAAGACGCGGAGGAAAAAAACAAGTGTCCGCTTTGACCACAAATTCTTTTGAAAAACTGCTGATCCGGCTTGATGCTGACCCGAACCAAGCCGCTGAAAAATACTTACTGCTTCAACAAAAACTCGTCAAATGTCTGACGTGGAAAGGTTGTTCTGAAACCGATGCCGATTCGCTTGCTGATACGGCACTTGACCGCGTCGCTTTAAAACTGGAAAAAGGCGAAGAAATTCTAAACCTCAAGGCATATGCTTGCGAGGTTTTGCGGTTTGTGTGGCTTGAATACAATCGCAAACACAAAGAAGAAGCCGTCGGCGACGATAATATGCCCGAAGGATTTACATCGCCCGAAATCGAACAATTTGAAGACCCGGATGACCGGATGCGTTGTTTGCGAAAATGTCTGGCGGAAGTTGTCCCGAATGAAAATGACCGAAGTCTGATCATCGGTTATTACGATTTGGACGTGGGCGACAAGATCAAAGATATTCGGAAGAGTTTAGCCGAAAAATTAGGATTGACGAAAATCAATCTGAAAGTCAAAGCAAGTCGTTTGCGCGACCGTTTGGAAAAATGTATCAATGAATGCGTGGCGCGGCTCAGTGTAACCAAAACACCAAATTCGGACACTAATAAGCAAGGAGGTGATGTGCAATGACGCAGAACACCGATACTCAAATGAATGAACTGGAAATCAAGCGTTTTCTATTCGGAGAAATGTCCGACGAAGAACGTGATTCTGTCGAAGAAGAGCTTTTCGAGAACGATGAACTTTTCTATGAGATCGCCGATCTCGAAAATCAATTGGTTGATCTTTACGCCCGTCAAAAACTTTTCGGGGAAGAACTCGTCAGATTTGAACGAAGTCTGGCAAATTTACCGGAGCGGCGCGCCAAAATTGCCAATGCGGTCGCTCTGCAAACTCTGATTGACGAGGAACGACCGCCAGAAAAAGCTATTGAAGTGCCGATTTCCGCGACGATTTGGCAAAGAATAGCCGATTTGTTCAAGGTAAATACTCTCGCATTCGGCTATTCAATGGCGACCTTGCTGCTACTTTTTGCCGTTGCAACCGTCTTTTTGGTGATTGACAACCGCCGCAAGAGCAGCGAAATTGCCGATCTGCAAAATAATCAGCCGCGAGAATGGGAGCAGAAACAAAAAGAACTCGAAACACAGCTTGCGAATTACAACGAGCGCGTCGAAGAACTACAAAAACAGGCAGATAGTCAGGGCTCGGCCGGCGATCGTGTTTCGGGCGAACTTGAAAATGTGAACGAAGAAAAAGCGCGGATCGAAAAAGAACTCGAAGAACTTCGCAAGGAACGCAAGCTGACACCGACACCGAAACCAAACCAACCAAGCGCACCGACGTTAGCGACATTTTTGCTGACCCCATCGTTGTCAGCACGCGGCGGCGCAAGCGGAACATCAACCAGAAATCTAACAGTCGAACGGGAAACAAAACGAATCACGATGCGGCTGGTGTTGCCTGATGACGTTAAAAATGATGAAAAGTTATCGGTCAAATTAAACGATAAAATAATCGCAAGCAATCTAACGCCGGGCGGCAAGACGAGCATCCGAATCACGATTTCACCGGACGACCTCGCTGACGGCTTAAACCGATTGTCGGTGGTTGACGCGGCGGGCAAGGAAATCAGCAAATATATTTTCAATCTCAAGAAGAAATAACTTTTATATAAAAAGTTTAACCTTTTGGCGAATTTAGACACTTATATGCGGGTGAGTGCAAGTTGCGAGGTGCTTTGAAAAAGTTCTGAGTCCCGCGTTTACGCGGCTTTCCGCGAGGCGCAAGCGCGGCAGTTTTGCCGCCTAATGGTCATTGAAAAATAAACACGACAATAAATTGGCGGCTGGGAGCGCAGGCAGCCTTGCCTGCCAGCCGTGCAAGCGAAGCGAGAACGGCGGTCTGCGCTATCTAAATTTAACTTGATTTTTACCGAAACGTTTGCCCGCGTCTTCGCCAAGCCTCGACGCGGGGCAGGCAAGGCTGCCTGCGCTCCCGGCGTACACGATTTTTTATTGACGGATTTATTTTTCAAAGACCATCAGGCGGGACTCAGAACGCTCAATAGCTTTATTTACGGACTACATAGACGGAAGTTGTTTGAAAAGTCGCAGGCGGCAAAGAAACAGTTCTCTCCTCAAACAAAGCGCGCGTCGGATTCCGAATTTTAGTTTAGGGCGTGATTCTAAAATATCGGGATCCGAAGCGGTGCTTCAATAAAATTCCATTCAATTTATCGGGCAGATAAACGATTTTTCAAAAATGCAATTTCCGGACATTGGAAATAAAAAAAACTTCCGCAAATGAAGGCGGTAATGTGCAAAATGAGCAAATTTCAATCGGAAACTCTAATGACCAAAAGAACCGGCAAAACTTAAATTTTAACTTTTTTTATAAAAAGAAAGTTATTTTGTCAGTTTTCGCAAATAAAAACCATTATAGATTGTAACCCAAAAGGTGAAGAGCAAAAAATGAACAACCCGAAACACAAAACAAGAATTGACCCAGAGTTGTTATTTTGATTATGGCGTTCGCAGATGTTGGACAAGCGCCGACTTCTCTTAACGAAAATCGCCAAAAAAACCTTTACGCACCCGCATTATTGGTCGCCATTTGTGCTGATCGGAAATTGGAAATGAACTAAAAAACAAGGAGAAAACAAATGTATAAATCAAAAACAAATGCCATTGCTTTAACGATTATTTTTATATCGGTTTTTACCGGCGTGCCGCAAATAAATGCCGGTTTCTTAAAACCGGTAAATATTGAAATTGAAAATTCACAATTTCTTGTGCCGGCAGATTGCGAACAAACAAAGAAATTGGCAAATGAAATTGTTGACAAGCTCGTTGCTCAAGATAATGAGGGGGTCAGAAAATACTTTAATGAATATTTGACGAAAAATCTGTCCGCCGAGCAAATGAAAACTAATTGGGCAAGCGTCATCAAAGAGATCGGCGAATATAAATCCAGAGAAAAATCGCTTTATCAGGAATATCCCTCGGAAACGATTGTTTTTACCAAATTGCAAATGCAAACGGGCAGGATCAGTGTCGCAGTTCACTTTGGCGATGACGGAAAAATTATCGGTTTATGGTTAAGACCGGCTTAAAGTTCAGTTTTTTGAGATCGAAAGATAACAACTTAATTAAGCAGGTAAGCATTTTGTAAATGAAAATGCGGAAACACGCACGAAGTAAGTGTGCCTCTTCGCCCTTACGAGCGTAGCGGGCTTCTGCATTATGTTTACCTGCTTATCAACTTCAAATTTTTACTAAAACAAGGCAGGCAATCAATTATGAGAACAAATTTTTTTGCAACTTTTATACTCTCTAATTTGTTCGGCATTTTTTTATTTTCAACCGCATTTTTCGGACAAGAAACAAACCCGGAAGAAATTGTCAGCCTTATCAAAGCCGGCAAAGAAAATTATGATCGCGGAACGTTATATGGAATTACCGGCGCGATAACCATTGCCAAAGAAAAATTCACAAAGGTTTTGGAATTTTGCAATAAAGAAGAAATAAAAGAGTGCCAAGCCGTTTCGCTTTATTATTTGGGAGAAATCTTTCTGCGAGATGGCGAAAATGAAAGATCAATTGATTATCTGCGGCAATCGCAGGATCTTTTTCAAAGCCTTAAGGGCAATCTTTACGATAGTTACAAACCGCACTTACTGCTTGCTTTAGGCACAGGTTATGCGCATTTGGGTAAAAACACGGAAGCACTCGAATATTTCAATCAAACGTTGAAAGTTGTTCCCGACAAATCCGGTGAAGCGACCGTTTTGGTTTATATCGGCGATGTCTTTGGAAACTTAAAGCAAAATGATAAAGCACTCGAAAATTATCAAAAATCCTTGCGTTTGTTTCGAACTCAAATAGAGAAATTTCCCACCGAGCTGCAATTTCAACGATGGGAATTGGCGGTCTTAAATAACATTGCCGTCACCTATTATGAATTCGGCGAGATTGCGGAATGTCTTGAATACAACCGGCAGATTTTCGAAATTCTAAAAAGCCGCAATGAATTGATACCGGCGGTTTTGACCTTAAATAATATGCATATGATCGCGGTTTCAAACGGCAGACCGGAAGCCGCCTTTAAGTATTTGAAGGAAGCCATTGCCTTAAGTGAATTAGTACCTGATAAACATTTGGAAGGCGACATTTTGACTTATGCTGTTTCGACAAATTTTGCAGAGGGAAATATCGCTGAAGCCATCAGGATCTCTGAAAAGGTGTTACTGATGAGGCAGCAATTTAGAGATATAACCGGCGAGTCATCTCTGCTTGCCATGATCGGCGGAAATTATCTTCATATCGGAAATTATTCTGAAGCGATAAGTTATTACGAAAGATCATTATTGATTTTTAAATCACAAAATTGCCAAAACGAGCCGGCCGGAAATTCACAAGTCCAGCCCAATTATTGCCGACAATTTGAAACAACCGTTATCACCGGGCTTGGGAAAGCCTACAACAGTGTCGGCAGAAAAGAAGATGCGTTACGAGTTTTAGAAAGCGAACTCGGTAAAATCGAAGCGGAAAACGAGGCGGGAAAGATTTTACCCAATCAACACAAAGGATTTATTTTACAGGTAATCGGGCAAATTTATTTTGAATCAGATCAAAATGACAAGGCGATCAAATATTTCTCGCAAGCTCTGCCATTAATAAACGGTCAGAATGTCAGGTCAAGATCATCGGTTCTGACGGACATCGGAAAGGTTCAGGCAAATTCCGATAATAAAGCCGAAGCCTTGCTGTCATATAATCAGGCGTTACTGCTGCTGACTCCGTTCGCCAAAAATCTCAAAAAAGGCAGGGAAGAAGCGACGGGTTATACGCTGACCAGTTTGATGCTTTTATACAAAGTTGAAAACCCGAAAGTCGCGGTTTTATACGGCAAAAAGGCAGTTGACGCCTATCAGCAAAATCGTGGAAATATCAAATCACTCGATAAAGAAACGCAAAAACTTTATCTTAAATCGGTTGAATTTACATATCGAACACTTGCCGAATTGCTGCTCGATCAAAACCGCGATCAGGAAGCACAGCAAATAATCAATTCGCTGAAAGATCAGCAGTTTTTTGATTTTGATGACACACAGACAAATCAAATCAGATTGGTTTCACTAACTCCGCGCGAAAAAACTTTTGTTGCGCTTTACGAAAAATCAAGCGAAAATGTCAGCCTTCTTGAAAATCAAATCAGAGAATTCAAACTTAAAATAAAAAATCGCCAACCCACGAATAAAGAAACAAGCGATTTGGCAAAACTGGAAAGCGATTGGAAAACTGCGTCAGATAATTTTCTGTCAATTCTCAAACAAGCCGAAACTGCCTTTTCAAAACAGCCCGACGAACAGGATAACGTTGGAGAAATCCCCGATTTTACAGCAATGCAAACAGCTTTGCGTGAAATTTCTGTCAGTACGGGTCAAAAAGCAGTCGCCGTTTATCAGCTGATCGGCGAGGAAAGTTTTCATCTGCTCATTATTACGGCTGACAATATCAAATCGGTTTCGACATCTATTAATAATACGGTTGTTAATGAACAGGCTTTAGATTTTTGGGCATTGCTGCAATCGCCGAATTATGACCCGCGTCCGGTTGGCAGCGAGCTTTACGAGATGGTTTTTAAGCCGATTGAAACACTTTTACCTGAAAAAACTCAAACAATTCTCTGGTCTTTGGACGGTAATCTGCGATATATTCCGATGGCGGTGCTCTACGACGGCGAGAAAAAACAATATCTGGTCGAGCAGTTTAATCACGTCAATTTTACTCGTGCCGATATGAACAGAATGACGCGCAATCCATCAAAGGTTTGGACGGGAACGGGTTTTGGAAGCTCGCAACGTGCGACGATCAAGGTTTTGGGCGAAGAGGTTTCTTTTGATTCGCTGCCCGGAGTAACCGCCGAACTCGCCGCGTTATTCAATGATCCGAACGACAAGATTCTTGAAGGAAAAACATATCCGGATGATGATTTTAACCGAAAAAATTTTATTGAGGCTCTGAAATTAAAACTACCGTTTGTACATATTGCTTCGCATTTCAGTTTTCGCGCCGGCGATGAAGCTCGTTCATTTCTGCTTTTGGGCGACCGCACAACCTTTACGTTAGCTGATATGAAACGAGAAACGAAACTGTTTGAAGGCGTTGATTTACTGACGCTTTCCGCTTGCAATACGGCGGCGGCGCAATCGGATGCCAACGGACGCGAGATTGACGGATTTGCCGAACTCGCCCAACGCTTGGGCGCAAATTCGGTGATGGCGACGCTCTGGAGCGTGGCGGACAGTTCGACGCCGCTATTGATGAGAGATTTTTATCGGAACAAAAAAAATAAAAATATGTCAAAAGCCGACGCTTTGCGCGAAGCCCAAATTGCGCTTCTGAAAGGAAAACCCACTGCCGAAATTATTAACAGTCAAACCAATAAGTCACGGATAAAAATCGTCATTACCGAAATACGGCAAGAGAAAACGGCGAAAATTCTGGCAATGCGTTCCAAAGTCTTTTCTTTTAGCAAACGCGATGCGCCCGAGTTTATTCCGGACGACAAAAAACCGTTTGCGCATCCGTTTTACTGGTCACCGTTTATTTTGTTTGGAAATTGGAAATGAAACTTGGACTTCCCGGCACAAAGTGTCTTGACGATAATGCCTAGTTTCTAATTGAAAACGGTATGAGTCTTGAATTGAAAATTAGAAAGAAAATTGGACGCAGATTTTCGCGGATTTAATGGATTTTCGACGATTTGTTGAAAACGTTTATTAATTCGCCGAAAGGTTACTTAAAACAATCCGCGAAAATCCGCTTGATCCGCGAAAATCCGCGTCCAATTTCTTCTTTGATTTCAACTCAAGACTCAGGTTAACCAAAAAAGGGATGAGATGAATCAAAAGTGAAATTCAGACATTTCGATAAATTTCGGGCTTGTTTTGTAACCTTTTTGGATTTTTTGACACTCCGTATTGAGGGCAAATTTCGCTTTGCCTTCGGTGGAGGAAAAATGATGTTGATAAGAATATGTCGAAAATGTCGAAAAATCTACGAATCTGAACCATTACTGAGCGGTCTAAAAATTGCGTTGCCCGGAAAATAAGAAAGTTGCCCGCGAATAAACGCTAAAAGACGCTAAAAAAAGCGAAAATGATTCAATCTAATTTTCTATTTCGTGTCTTTCGCGTCATTTCGCGGGCA
>JANPDZ010000169.1:0-19854 GCA_031431735.1 Acidobacteriota bacterium
TGCCTGCGCTCCCAGGTATAAAACTATGAAAAAAATACAAATTTTAGCGTTTTCACTTATTTTAACTTTAATCAGCGTCGGCTTGACCTTCGGGCAAGTCAAAAATCAAACTAAGCCGAAAGTTACGGTCATTCTGATTCACGGCATCGGCGGTTCGGATCTGCGTCAGCCTTCATCGAAAGGTTTGGTGGGTAACGGAGGTTTTCCGAATGATGTTTTGAAAGGGTTTCCCGGCAGTCCGCAAAATCTGCAATTTGACAGTCGCGGCAAACCGCGCGCCGATACTTTATCAATAAAGATCATTGCTGATGGTTTTTATAAAGTCCCGGGCAAAGATATTACCAATTTGTCGAATTATCTGGTCAAAGAGCAGAACTATGAATTGAAAACCACGCTTTTTGAATTTGCATACGATTTTCGCTATTCCGTCATTTATAATGCCGCCAGACTCGGCGAGTTTATCGAAAAGTTCAAAAGCGATACGCAGTCCGATCAAGTTGATATTGTCGGACACAGTATGGGCGGTCTGATTGCGAAAGCATATCTGACGACCGAAGCGAACACTGCCAATGTGAGAAATCTGATCTTTGTCGGCACGCCGCATCTTGGCGCTCCGAAAGCGTTAAAGGCTCTGCGTTACGGCGACAATTTGGGTGTGCCGTTGATTGACGCCTGCAAGCTCAAACGCGCCGCCCATAATTTTCCGGGAATGTATAATCTACTGCCCGGCCGACGTTATTTTGAAGCGGCCAAAAGCGGTTATTTTTTTGATGACGACGATCTCGACAACAATCAGATTCGCGGTTTGCTCGGGTTTGATCAAACTCTCTTTAACCTGAAAAACGGCATCGAGAAAAAATGTCCGTTGGATGCGAAAATTGACGTTATGGTAGGCGACGAAGCGATGCTGATTGACCGTCTGAACAACGAAATGATTGACCGCGATGTCGCCGAATTTCACGAAACGCTCGACAATTGGAAAAAACCTGCCAATGTCAAGGTTTTCAACATCGTCGGCTACGGCGTTTCGACGCTCGAAAATATCCGCGAAAAAGACGGCAAAGTAACTTTCGGCTTAACGACCGAAGGCGACGGCACAGTCCCGCTGTGGAGCGCGGAAACGGTCGAAAGCGATGCCATTTACTACGTCAATCTTGACAAATTCGACCTCGAACATTCCAAAATGATCGGTGATAAACAAATCAATTTGCAGATTTCAAAATTGCTGACCGAAGGCGCGAATGTTTATATTCCCCAAACATCAAATTCGCGCCCGACAACTGTTCGATTTTCCAAAAAGAAGCGAGGTTTTAAAGTGAAGTGAAACTTAAATGTTTCTGTAAACGGGAGGAAAAAATGAGAACAATCAAATTAATTGATTTAATTTTGAGTTTTGTAATAACATTCGTAGCAACCAACGCACAAGAGCAAATACCGGAACTTGTTATTCGCACCGGACATCCAAATGGAGTAGTTCAAATTGCTTTCAGCCCAAACGGAAAAACAATTGCAACGGGCGATGCAGATGGACAAAGTGTAAAGTTGTGGGATGCCTCAAGCGGAATACTACTGATAAGTTTACCAACAAGCAGCAAAAATATCAGGTTCAATGCTGATGGAAAATTATTAATCACAAATGGTTATGGAAACCTAGTAGATTTTTGGAATGTGGAAACAGGAAGTAAAATTAATTCGATTCTATTACCGGAATTTTCAGATTGCGTAAGCACTAATTTAAATGATGATGGAACACTACTAATTGCTAATTGTGGGTTTAATGTAAGAGTTTGGGAAACGACTACCGGCAAAAACTTATATGACTTTAAACTGGATAATTTTGACAGTTTTTCCGAAGTTGCAATTAGTCCAGATGGAAATTTAATTGCACGAGGCAACATTTTAATTCACTTGAAAACGGGGAAAATATCGAGGCTCGATATACCACAAAAAAAACAAAATGACTCTTCTTCACGGCTCTTGGGTAGTGGTGGATCTTTTTCCAGTAGATTTTTAATATTTAGCCATGACAGTAAAAAATTAGCAGTCGCAGATGGTCAAAGACTTTTATTGTATGACACTACAAGCGAAAAGGTTTTGTATCAATTAGGAGGTCATAAAGATATTGTTTCTTCTATTGCTTTTAGCTCGAATGCACAGTATTTAGTAAGTGGAAGCCGAGATAAGATAATTAAATTATGGAATGTAGAAACCGGAGCGGAACTGCCCCAAATAATAAACCCACAAAATTCAGAAATTACAAGTTTAGCCTTTAGTGAAGATGGAGAAAAATTGGCAAGTGGAAGCAAGGAATCTATTGTTAGATTATGGGACTTTCAAAGTGGAAAAGAATTGGGAACACTGGGTATTTTTTCAGCAGGGATTCAAGCTGTCGTTTGTAGTCCAAAACAAAAAACTTTAGCAAGTCTCGAAAGTGGTGGAAGGATAAAAATTTGGACACTTGAGAGTGAAAAAGAGCCGTTCGTATTAGGAATTGCTTCTACTTCAGAAGATTTTTTGTTATTCAATAATGATGGGAATTCAATTATTAGTTTGACTAGACCCGAAGCCTATTTTTGGAATGCGGAAAATGGAAAATTAATTAACAAACTTCCTTTTCTTTTTGATGAACCCTTTGCTATTAGTCCAAATGGAAAAATGTATGCTTCGGGGCAAAATTTTAGTGACACTTCAGTTGTGGACTATGGAACTGTAGATTTATTAAATGAGTTTAGAAAGGAAAGTATTGATTGGAAAAAGTTTGAGCCGCTGATGAAAAGGTTCAAAATGGATGCTTATATTCTAGAAATAATATTTAGTGAAAATTCAGACTTTTTGATTATTAAAGCTCGCAATTATAATGGACCAATCAATGTATTAGGAACTCCAACAATTGGTGACTCGACAATTACAATTAGAAAAATTGATGACAATACAGTAGTAGGAAGTTTCAAAGGTAATATATTAAATTTTGCACTTTCGCTGGATGGAGAATTTTTAGCTGTAACGGAAACTATTGGTAATATCGAAGATTTTTCTAGTCCGACTAAAGTTTCAATTTGGGACATTAAGAAACAAACTCTTTCAAAACAATTCGATAACAATTTAAGACAAAACGGCGCACTTCAATTTAGTCCTAAAGGAGATATTTTGGCGGGCGTTTTTGTCAATAACACTGGGACTTTTGCCAATACGATAAAATTGTGGAATGTCAAAACCGGTGCGGAGATTAGTAAGATTTCGGAAAAATTAGGAAATATCAATTCAATATCTTTTACTTCGGATGGAAATTTTTTAATAGGAATAGGCGCAGACACTTCCATAAAAGTTTGGGATGTCAAAACAGGAAAAGAACTTTGTAGTTTATTTTCTTTCAATAATAGTGATTGGCTTGTAACGACCCCGGATGGGCTATTTGATGGCTCACCTAAGACTTGGAAACAGTTAGTTTGGCGTTTTGAAAAAACTGATTTCAATTACGCTCCGGTCGAAGCCTTTTTCAAAGAATTTTATTATCCCGGACTCCTTCAAGAAATTATGGCGGGTAAAGATCCGAAACCGCCCCAAAAAGATTTGTCGCAAGTTGATATTCGTCAACCGGGTTTGAAAATCTCCGAAATTGACGGCAAATTGACAGATTCAAACACAGAAACTTCTGCTAATAAACCAACGGTTAAAGTTAAAGTAGAAATTGCAGACAACGCCAATAAAGGACGCAAAGACAGTTTTCCGGCTTCGAGCGGCGCACAGGATTTGCGGCTTTTTAGAAATGGTTCGCTTGTCAAACTTTGGGAAAAGAATGTTTTTGAATTGACCGAAAAAGACGGTTGTAAACAAATTGCGGCGACGAAAGATTCTCCGCGCAAGGCGATCTGTGAAACCGAAGTGCAAATTACTGCCGACAAAAACGAATTGACGGCATACACTTTCAATCACGATAACGTCAAATCAAATGATGCGACCGCCGAAATCAAAGGCGCGGAATCGCTCAAACGGAAAGGTAAAATTCAGATTTTGGCGATCGGTGTTAATGAATATCAAAACAAAGATTACAATCTGAAATTTGCTGTGCCGGACGCGGTTGATTTTGGCGCGGAACTTCGCAAAAATCAGTTAAATCTGAACAATTACGAAACGCCGGAAGTCGTTCAATTAACCGATAAGGACGCGACCAAACAGAATATTCTCGACGCGCTCGAACGATTTGCGAAAGGTGAAAAGGCTTTAAAACCGGCGAGCCTTTCAGCCGAAACAGAAAAGAAATTTGCCGCCATTCAAAAAACACAGCCCGAAGATGTTTTGGTGATTTATTTTGCCGGACACGGCACCGCATCAAAAGATCGGTTTTATCTGATTCCGACCGATGGTTTTCCGACCAGTTCCGAGACGGAAGAATCGCGGATCGCTGCTTTGCAAAGACAGAGCATTTCGGATTTGGAACTCGAAGCGGTTTTGAGAGATTTGGACGCGGGACAATTGATGCTGATTGTTGATGCCTGCAATTCCGGTCAGGCACTCGAAGCGGAAGAAAAACGGCGCGGACCGATGAATTCGCGTGGTTTGGCGCAGCTAGCGTTTGAAAAAGGAATGTATATTTTGACCGCCGCGCAGAGTTATCAAGCTGCTTTGGAGGTTTCGCGCACGCCCGAAGGGAAGAAAATCGAACACGGACTGCTTACGTTTTCTTTGCTAGACGGACTTGTCAATCAGAAAACCGACGCGGATTCTGATAAAAATATCACCGAACGCGAATGGTTTTCGTTTGCCGTCGGGGAAGTTCCGCGAATGCAGCTCGAAGAAATGCAGCGTCGCAGTGCCGAAATAAAACGCGGTGATGGAATCGCACAGGGCAGAAGCGATATTTTCTTTGTTGGCGGCGACAAGGAAAAGGACGCGGAAAAACGCGGACTGCAAACGCCGCGCGTTTTTTATCGGCGCGAATCTTCGGCAAATCCGTTTATTGTCGCCAAGCCGTAATTAATGCCCATTTGAAAAAAGTTGTCATTGATTGGGTTTTTGGTCTTTGGTTTTTGGGTTTTTGAAAGAAATTGTATCTGATAAGGTCTTTGGTTTTTGGTTTTTGGTTTTTGGTTTTATTCAATGGAAACCCTTTGATTTTCAACCGGGACTTCGGAAAAATAAGCGTATTGGTGAGAAATTCAATGCCAATCTGCAATTTCTTTCAAAAACCCAAAAACCAAAGACCAAAAGCCAAAGACCTTATCAAGTCCTAATTTTGTCCAAATACTTAAATTATGCTCGAAAAAACCTATTCTCAAATTATAAATTGCTTGTTCGGGTTGCTTGTTTTTGCGGCGGCAGGTGCGGGACAGACTGAATCTCCGAGGCTTGTTGTCAACGCCGGACATCTCAAAAACATTACCGGCGCGGCATTTAGCCCGGACGGGAATTTTTACGCGACGGTTGATGAATCTGAGGTTAAACTTTGGGAAACGGCGACGCGGCGCGAGCTTCGCAGTTTTCCGGTCGTTGACGATGGCGCCAGCGTTTCATTCAGCGCGGACGGCATTTTGCTTGCCGCCGAAGCCGACAAAGGCGTTTTGGTTTGGGAAACGAAAACGGGCAAAATCGTTCAATTTTTTAAAAGTAATTCCAAGCCGGTTTTCGGTGCTGGCGGAAAATATTTGGCGGCCGTGCACAGGGGCGACATAAACTTGTATGACGCGAAAACTTTCGAGCTGAAAGCGACGCTTACCGCCGCTGACGAAACTTCTGCTGAGCGAATCGCATTGAGCGCCGACGAAAAAACGCTTGCTTCCATTCACGAAAACGCGATAAAAATCTGGAATCCCGAAACCCGCGCTGAACAGGCATTTACGTTGAAACATCAAGCGGGCGGCATTACGTCGCTTGCCTTCAGCCCAAACGGAAAAATGCTGGCAAGTACCGGCATGGACGGCACCCTTCGTTTTTGGGACGCGGCAAGCGGCGTTGAACTTCAGCGTTTGAAGCTTCCTGTGCAGGAAAATAATCTTTCAAACTCCTTCTTTACCGTCTGTTTTAGCCTTGACGGCAAGACGACAATCAGCGGCAGTCTTTACGGCGTTCATTCGTGGAACGTCGCCGAAGGCGTTTTCGACCGTAAATTTGAAACCGAAAATCGCGCCGACGCGGTTGTTTTCAGCCCTGACGGAAAAATCGTCCTCGGCGGAATGTTGGGCGGTGAAACTGCTCTTTGGAATGCCTCGGACGGCAAAAAAATCGGCGGTTTCAAACCTGATTTCGACACCGTTAAGGTACTCGGTTTTACGCCAAACGCTAAACAGCTTGTTTCAATTTCGAGTGCGGTCGCCTTTTGGAATTTTGGCAATTCGCCGGATGTCAAAATGATAAACGAGCCGGTCAATAATCTTTCCTTGACGACCGATGGCAAAATGCTTGCGCTCGGCGGTTTCAGTTCGATTCGTCTGTTTGACCCGACGGCGGTAAAATTACTCGTATCTGCGGCAAATGAAAAATTTAAAACCTTGAGTTTCGGCAGTTTGGGAGAAAGTATTATCAGCCCGGACGGGAAATGGGTGGCGGTTGGCGGAGGATTGTTCAAACCCGGATCGACCATCCTATACGACGCGGTAACCGGCGCGATTGTTCGCAATTTTGAAGGCTTTGAAGCGGATACGCAAAATTTGATTTTTTCGCCGGACGGCAAATTTTTGGCGAGTGCGGGCGGAAATATTTTGAAAATCGCCACGGTCGCCGACGGCAAAACCATCAGCACCATAAAAGTCTATGATGAATCATATTCGATTATTTACGCCCTCGCGTTTAATCAAAAAGGCGATTTGCTGGCAACGGGCGGACTCGGTAATGAAATAAAAATCTGGCGCATTGCTGACGGCTCGCCGATCACATCAATCAAGACGGAAAACAAAGTCAATGCGCTCGTTTTCAGCCCCGACGACAAAACGATTTTCGCCGCGCTCAACGGCGGCACAATCGGCATTTGGAACGCGGGAGACGGCGCAAATATCAAACAAATAGCGGCTCATTCAGCCGATGTCAGCACAATTGCTTTTGCCCCGGATGGTAAAATATTTGCTACCGGCGGCAAAGACGGTCGGATAAAAATTTGGAATGCTGAAAGCGGAAATTTACTTATCGAATTGCTGACGATCGGTAAAACTGATTGGGTAGTGATTGCGTCTGACAATCGTTTTGATTCTTCACCGGCGGCAAGCAGTTTTCTGCACTGGGTCGAAAACAGCAAAACCGTCGCGTTTGAAACCTACGCCGCAAAATACCGCGTTGCCGGACTGCTGCAAAAAATTCTTGCGGAAGTGAAATAATTGGAGATTCATATGAAAAATTTCAAATGTTTTCCGAATTTGGTTGGTTGGCTGATTTTTTTGGCGGCGGCAAATTTCGCGCAATCCGCGCCGCAATTAGTCGTGCGAACAAAGGTTTTTGCCGCTCCGAACAGCTCTATCGGCAACGCGCAAAAAATTTTCAGCCCCGACGGAAAAATTTTTGCACAAACAACTTTTTCAGGTGGATATATTACGATTTACGACACCCAAACCGAACGAGCCATCAGCACGATTCGCGCCACGCTCTCGCCGCTCGGGTTTATTTCGCACGGCGGATTGCCGATTGCTTTTAGCCGCGAGGCGAAAAAAATGGCGGTCGGCGGTGATTTCGGGCAGACAAATGTTTATGACATTGCTTCGGGCAAACTTCTACATTCGATGCAGTTAAGCTCTTTGATGTTGGAAGTTGGCACAGTTGCCGCAGTTAAATTTACAAATGATGACCGCTTTATCATCAGCGGCGGCAATGCATTGCGAATTTGGGACGCGGCAACCGGCCGATTTGTCCGGCAGCTTGCAGGACATAACGGCGCGGTTTTTGCATTGGCAATTGCGCCCGACGGCAAAACTTTAGCGAGCGCGGGCGCGGACAACCGCATTCGTTTGTGGACGATTGCCGACGGCAAACAAATCTCGGAGATTGCAACCCTTGCACCTTTTAAACAAATCGTTTTCAGCAAAAACGGGCTGACACTTCACGGTTTTGACGAAACCCGTGAGATCGTTTCTTGGAACGCGGCAAACGGCAAAGTGACAGCAAAATTCAACATCGCATCAGACATCATTCGATTCGATCCGACAGGCGAAACAATCAGCGCCGTTGACGCAAATTACAAAACGAATATCTGGAACATTTCGACCGGAAAAATTGTCAAAACGATCGAACCGCGAGCCGCCACAACCGACAAAATCGAGTTGGATTCCTCCCCGAAAATTGCATTCAATTCCCGGAATACAGCTTTCCGAGGTTTAACGGTCGTCGGCACCAAAAGCATTTTTCATTTTCCGTTTGAAACTGGGAATCCGGTCGCCGTTTCTTCTGATGAAACGGCGTATTTAAGCAATCCGGCTTACAGTCCCGACGGAAAAATGTTGGCGAACAAATCCAATTACAACCGCACAATCGAGTTGCGCGAACCGCTGACTTGGAAAATCATCAGAACTTTGACAGGCGATTTTGATAAATTTTACAAATTACAGTTTCGACCCGATGGAAAGTTGATGGCTGCAACAGATGTCGGCGTGATTGTCTGGAACACGGAAACCGGCACCGTCGAGAAAATTTTTGACAAAGTTCAAAAGAGAGGCGAAAATTTTTCGTTCAGCGCGAATGGCAGCCGTTTAGTTTCGGTGGAAAATGACACATTAACTATTACGGATATTGAATCCGGTGAGGAAAAATTGTCAGTATCGATTGATATTTACAAACGCGCAGCATTAAGTCCGGATGGCAAACTACTGGCGGCAAACGGCGCGTCAATCGGCGGAATCGAGGACCGCACGACCATTTACGATGTTGAAAACGGGACGGCAATTCGTGATTTGATGCAGACGCACATTGTCGGCTCAGGCGACGGGACGGCGAATTCCGCTTTTGCTTTCAGCGCGGATAGTAAAATACTTGCCTGCGGCAACCTCGATGGCTCGATTGAATTGTGGAACGCCGAAACAGGCGGGCGCATTGGTCAATTTGCCGGACAGCGTGGACAAATTCACGATTTACAATTCGACGCTGAAGGAAAACTTCTGGCAAGCGTCGCCGATGATGAAATTGCTCTATGGAGCGTCGCCGAACTTCGTAAGATCGCCAATTTTTACGTTGCCGGAGAGTCAGATTGGGCAATCGTCGCGCCGGATGCGCGTTTTCAAATCTCGCCGAATTTCGGTAATTTAATGCACTGGCTCGAAAATGGAAAGCCCGCAAATTTTGATATTTACAGTGGAAAATTCGAAACGCCCGATTTGCTCGGTAAGCTCTTCGCCGAAAAAAAACTCGATGTCGTCCGTTTGAAAAACGAAAGTCTGTCCGCGCCGACGGTTAAAATCGAAGCCTCCGCAAAAACAAAAAACATCGGTGACGAAGCGGAAATAAACGTTGAGATAGTTCCCGGGGACGGCGATTTTGCCGAATTGCAACTGCGCCATAACGGAAAATTAGTCGCCGCCGAAAAGAGCGAAAATTTCAAGCGCGAATCGTCAGGCAATCTGACGAAAACATACCGTTTGCCGCTTGCGGCCGGAACCAACGATTTTCGCACAGTCGCGCTCAACGCCGCCAATCTCGCCGGACATGTTGCCGCCACCGAAATTAAATCGACAGGCAAGTTTTCCGCCGAAACACGCGAATTAGTTCTGCCGCGCGGACAATCGGGGAAAATTTTCGCATTGCAGACGAGCCGCGACGGACGCATCCTGGCGAGTCTGTCAGAAGACCGCACCGCCAAATTATGGGATGCCGGAACGGGACGGGAAATCCGCGAATTTGTTGCCGAACGTGGTTTTTTTTCGTCACTGGCTTTGAGTTTTGACGGGCGATTTCTGGCAACTGGCGCGGCGATTCAGGATTTTACATCAAACACAAAAGTCGAATTGACCATTTGGGACGTGCAGAGCGGTTTGGCTGTCAAAACCTTTGAAGAATCCGGTGCAAATTCGAATCCGGCGATCACCGGTTTGAGTTTCAGCGCGGACGGCAAACTTCTGGCGGCAATTGTCGGCGCATCGCAGATGCTTTACGAGCGAATTGACCGCGAAGGCAAACGAATTGTTGTCCGCGATTTGGAAACGGGCCGACAAATCCGCATTTTCAGCGCGGAAAAAAACTTTCGCGCCGCCGTGTTCAGTGCGGACGGCAAAACTTTATTTGTTGCCGACGGCGGATTTGTTAAATTTATTGATTTGCAGTCGGGCAAAACGATCAAAAAAATAGAAGCGCATCAAGAATTAATTTCAACTTTAAGTTTAAGCACGGATGGCAAAACGCTTGCGACGGCCGGCGCGGACGATGTTGCGCGGCTCTGGAATGTCGCTGACGGGACGCTCAAGCAAACGCTTGCCGGACACGACGCGGACGTTTTGGACGTTAATTTTTCGCCCGATGGAAAAACCGTTCTGACCGCGGCCGCCGATGCCGTAATGCGTTTTTTTAATGCGGCTGACGGCGCGTTAATTTCGCGTCAAAAACCGATTGAAGCGAAGACTTTCGCGGCTGTGTTCGCGCTCGGTGAACAAGTTTTTGTGTCGGCGCACGGCGATGGCTTAATAAAAATATGGGACGCGCAGACTAAAAAGGAACGCCGGACGCTCAACCGGCAGACCGAAACTATCAAAAATCTGATGATTGATCCTCAAAACAATAATTTAATCGCTTCGACCGAACGCGGAAATCGTCGTTGGCAGCTCGAACGTCTGCGGCTGATTGATTCGCCGCGGCTAAATTCTGATTTAAGCCGCGCAATTCAAAATTTTGGGGAAATAGGCAAAGGCCATGCGCTCACACCAGATTTTTCGACGTTTGCCAATTACGAAGTGCAGGAAAAAAGCATCAATATATATTCGCTCGATTCGAAAAACGCGGCCGCTTCTTACCAATTTTTACCGGGCGAATTTGCGTGGCTCGGCAGATTGGTTGACGCGCTGAAACAGCCGGAAAAAATCGTCAAATTGAAAAATTTGCCGGTCGGCACGAATCCCGATTCAGGACTGTTTTATCTCGCTCTTAGCGCGGACGGCAAAACCATCGCGGCAATCGGCGATGCCGGAATCAGAGTTTGGAACGTGGCGGACGCAAGCGAAAAAGCAAAGGCGGACGGCAATTTTAACTTTAGTTCGCTTGCTCTAAACCCGGACGGAAGCCGCGCCGCGATTGCCAGCAGTTACGGTTTGGTTGCTATTTTGGAAACTGCGTCGAACAAATTTCAAGTTTTTCGTGAGGCAAACTTGCGTTTTGAATTTGAGCCGATCACAAATCTGACATTCTCGCCCGATGGAAAACTGCTTGCCGGAATTACGATAGAAAACGCGCAAATCAAAATTTGGGACGCGGCGACAGGTGCGGAAAAATTTACTTTCGCCGGACATAAAGACGGCACGAACCGGATAATTTTTCATCCGTCGGGCAAATTGCTCATCAGCGGCGGTGCGGATGGGCAGACAAAAATCTGGGATTTGAATACAGGTCTTCAGGCGGCGAGTTTAATAACATTCGGAACGCGCGATTTTGTTGCTGTGACGCCCGACGGATTTTATACCGCTTCAAAAGCGGCGGCACAGGCAATTTCCGTCCGCACGGGTGGCGAACTCGCTCCGTTTGAACAATTTGATTTGAAATACAATCGCCCGGATAAAGTTGCCGAGCGCGTCGGTTTGGTCGGCGATGAAACACTCGAAATTTTTCGGCAGGCTGTCGGACGACGTCTGAAAAAGTTAGGATTTACGTTAGACACGGCGGCAAAAACCACGCCCGCCGCACCGCCGAATCTGGCATTTGTCAACGAACCGCCCGTGCAGACGAACGAACGCTTTGTGAACTTAAAAATCAAAGCCGAAGCAGGCGAATCAAACTTAAAAAATTTGCAAATCAACGTCAACGGAGTGCTTTTCGGGGCAAACGAAAATGCTTTTGCGGCAAACACGAAATCGGCGGAAAAAGACTTGAAAATCGAACTGAATCGAGGTTTGAACAAAGTAAAAATTGTCGCTGTTAATGAATCGGGCGCAAATAGCCAGCCGCTCGAATTTGAAATCCGGCTCGATACGGATTTTGCCAAGCCCGATTTATATGTGCTGGTCGTCGGCGTTTCAACTTACGCACAAAGCGGAAACAGCCTGAATTACGCCGACAAAGACGCGGACGACGTGGCGAAATTTTTCGAGAGTAAACGCCCGCGTTTCGGAAAAGTAGAAGTCCACCGCTTGCTCAACGAGAACGCGACACGCGAAAAAATCAACGCCGAACGCGAATTTTTGCTTCGCGCCGGAGTCGAAGACGAAGTAGTAATTTTTATCGCCGGACACGGTTTGCTCGACCGCGATTTGAATTATTATTTCGGAACTTACGACATTGATTTTCAAAATCCGTTAGCCAAAGGCTTGCCCTACGACGAGCTCGAAAATTTGCTCGAAGGACTTCGCGCGCGCAAAAAACTGCTGCTGATGGACACCTGTCACGCCGGCGAAGTTGACCGCGAAAAAGAATCTTCGACCGTCGTTCAGACAAACGAAAAACAAGCGGAAACAAAATCGAACGACGCGGCGACCGACGACAAAAAATCAGTTATCAAACGCGGCACGGGTATTTTTCAGGTTGGCAATCAGAATCGGTTCGGTCTGCAAAATTCATTCGAACTGCTCGGCGAATTGTTTACCGATATACGCGGCGCGTCCGGTTCCCAAGTTATCGCGGCGGCCAGCGGCGCACAATTTGCATATGAACGCGGTAACTTAAAAAACGGCGTTTTCACTTTTGCCTTACTCGAAGCCTTAAATTCCGAAACCGCCGACACCAACGGCGACGGCAAACTACAAGTTTTAGAACTGCGCGATTACGTCAACCGCCGCGTTACCGATCTGACCGACGGTGGTCAAACGCCTGTCATGCGAGCTGAAAATATCGAGTTCGATTTCAGCGTTTATTGACAGAAAATTCGAATCAGGGGTTGAATTTTGGCAACTGAAATGTTGTTTGCAAACTCAAAATTCATGGAGAAAAGTGTCAAGATTAGGTTGCGTATGAACCGAGGATGATTGCGGATTTACATTGATTTCTAAAAAAATCCGCGTAAATCCGCGTAAATCCGCGTTTGTCCGCGTCCCATTTCTTTTTAGTTTTTCTAATCCTTGAATTTTTAGGACAATGCGAGCGGACATTTTTCAAATCCTGATTCGCATAGGAAACAATTTTTCCAAAGTCAGATTCAAAATTTGCGCTAACCTTCGATGGCGTTGACGACATTAAGCAAAATCATCAAACCGAAAAAAAACCAAATAATAGCTAAGATGACTTTCATATTCCTTTCTCCTCCAAATTCTAAATTCAAGAAAGGCATTTCCGCCTTTCATTTTTGAGTGAGCAAAAAACGAAATAGGTTACAAACAGAAAAAATGTCAGGTTTTGAGGAAAAATGTCATATAATACTGAGAACCAACAAATTGAATTTCAAACTGTGCAAGCAAAGGAGAGAGGTAAAATATGTTCATCTCGAAAGCAAAGGTCATTTTCAGCTGTTTTGCGATCTTGTTTTTTGCGGCAATTTTGATTTCGGCTGAGAAAGGCAAAACTTCGCCGAATGATTCCGCGAAAGAAACGATTTCATCCGAAAACGAAAGCTCAAACGACCAAGTAGTTTCTGATGAATCAACTCCAACCGAAAACACAAAACTGATTCCGCAAAAACTTTTCGACGACCCGCGTATCATCAAATGGTCAGCCGATTTTCTCGCCGGAAAGCGCGAACAGGTTCTACTAGATGTCGAAACAGATTTGAAATCACCAAACCCACATCCGTTCGCGCCACACATCTGGACACAGATACAGACTTATCGCGGAACGCTTGATAAATCGTTGGCAGAGATAAAAGACGTAAAACTGCTCCGTGATCTTCATCTTTTGTCTGAAATAGTGGAGCTTTATTCTAATGGTGAATACAGCGAAATTCTGAAAAGGTATCCAATAAACACGACAAAGCAAATTACCGATCCATGGGTATTGCATTATCTTTCATTTGCGGCAAGTAGAGAATGCCGTTACGACGAAGCGTTGAGTTATGCAACCCGTTTGGCTCGAATTTACCCTGATTATTTTCAACCGGGTTGGACGATTAGTACTGAATTGATAATGAAAGAGAGAATTCGCCCGAAAATTACAGCAATATTCGGCAAAGCGGGCGAACTCGGCAACACAAATGTCGGACGTTTTATCCGGCACGAACTCGAACATTTGCCAACCAACGCGGCAGAAGACGAAGATGATCTGGCACAAGTCAATTTGTGGCTTGAACAGTTTCCGCTTGACGCACGAGCATCGCGGCGCAAGGGCTTTACACTTCGCAGATTGGGCAAAAGCGATGAAGCACTGTTAGCACTCAAAAAAGCATTGGAAGATTATCCGTTTATCAGTCAAAACTATCAAGAAATTGCGGTAGAGTTATTTAAACAAGCCAAGCCAACGCAAGCCGAAAAATTGATTCGCGATCAGGCAAATTTAAGAACCGGTGATGCAAAAGCTGCTGACCAAAGATTTGAAGAACTTCGCGCACAAATATTGATTGATGCGGGAAAAAAACAAGATGCGTATGAAATACTGTCTTGGGCGGTGCAAAAATATCCGCAAAGCGCGGAACTCGCCGCGCTTTATTCTCGAACTTTATCGGCTTATCCAAAAGCAGAAGAATCTCTCTTATTTTACGCACGGCAAGCGGCAAGGCTTGAGCCAAACAGTTTTAAGCGTCAGAAAGAACTTGTCGAAGCGTTAAAAAATGTCGGGCTTGCTAATGAAGCGTGGGAATTGTTTGTCGAAATTGATAAAAAGTTTCTGCAAAAAAGTGAAAGTTTATTTTGGACGGCGCACGAAATTTTATCTCAAACTCTTGAATTCGACGAACAAATACGTTTGACAAAAAAAGCGGTTGCCGAATTTCCCGAATCAGTTTCGATGCGTCAGCTTTACGCATTTGTTCTGGCTCAGAATGGAGATTACGCCGAAGCGTTGAATGTATTACGTTTAATCTCGGAAATTGAAGCTCCGGCAGATTGGACACTTAAAGTAATGCGTCAACTGGAAATTGATTTGCTCAAGGAAAAGCCGGAAAACTTTGAGAAAGAACTTCAATCGCTCAAAACAAGATTTTCTTGGCGCACGTTTCCGCCACTGTCGGAAAAAAATAGTGAAAATCCTCTTCCTATAAGTTTTGCGGATATCCGAAAAGATTTATCAAATCTTGATGAATCTCAGCTTCGCTCGACATTAACGAACTCACTCTCAAACATTAGCAATATACCGAGGCTCCGCGTTCAACTCGAAACTTTTAACGAAGAAGGGGTTTTCGATTTTAGCTATGATGACAGGTATTTGGTTTCAAGTATTGGAAAATCTGTTGTGTTTTGGGATGTTGCCTCCGGCAAAGTAACAGACCGCGTTTCCGAGGACAAACAATGGGTAAACGCTCTTCGCTTTCTGCCGAACAGCAAACTTTTCGCCACCGCTTCCAGCGACGGAACGGTGAAAATTTGGGATGCGCAGACTCATGCTGTTGTCCGAACTTTTGAAGGTTTTGCCGCGCTTGGAGGAGATTCTTTTTCCTTAGCTTTTGACCAAGACGGGACACGGCTTTATGTTATGTCATATAACGAAAAAGGTATGTTTCCTATTCGAGGTTGGTATCACCTTTCTGCCTGGGATTTATCCACGGGCAGTTTGCTCTGGACGCAGAAGCATCCTTACATTGATGACTCTCGTGTTTCATTGGAGAAAAATTTCGTTTCTCAAAAGGGGCAAATGTTAGGCGTTAATGATGTATTTCAAAGGGATTCTAACGGTAGCATGAAGAGTTTGTTTAGTATTTATGATACAAGGAACGGACAACGTATCAAAGGAATAGATGCGACGGAAATTGCTTTTCGTGAAAACGGCGAATTGGTAACATTCAATAATGGAGCCAAAAAAGAAGCGAATATCTATCTTCATGAACAAGGTGAAAATACGTCATTAGTCAAAAGGAAAACAATAACTAACGAAAAGTTTTCGTCGTTTGATTTTTATTCCCTTAGTCCGAATGGAAGGAATATTTTTCTCGGAAATCAAAACGGGGATTATTTACTTTTGGATATTGATAAAGAACAAATCGTTCAAAGTTGGAAATTAAACGACCCAAACATTCATACAATTAAATGGAGTCCTAACTCGAAATATCTTTTGACCACTTCCGCTGGAGAATGGAAGGATTTCGGCAGTGTATCTACAAATGGCTCTTATAGATCAACTCTTTTATCGATTTTATCCGATAAACCAATTTGGACGATAAAAACAGAAGTAAGTAAGTCTGAAGGGGAGGATTTTGAACAAAAAATATTAAGGAAACGTGTTCCGGGCTGGGGAACGTTTTCGGCTACCGGAGAGTTATTGATTTATGGCGGGCAGTTTGCAGATTCTTTAACTAATCAGGTCATTACTGAAACCGGCGGGACTGCCGGAGAAATTCAATTTGTCGCAATATCACCTGATAATGGCTATCTTTGGGCAACTACAGAATTTTATGAATATGAAGAGGAAAATGAAAAGAATGAAAAAGTGGTGGTCGGTAATAGCTACGGGGCTTTCGACTTGCTTCAAAGTCAAATCCTTCCTAATCGCTATGCTGTTTCAAATGATGTGAATCAACGCGCCTTAATGGACAGCAAAAATCGGTTGATTTCGTTTTCGTCTGACGAGAACAAAGGTCGTTTCCAACTTCAATCAGTAAATAGCGAAAAGCCGACAGATTATTTCGGGACTGCGGCGAGCGGGAAACGTTTATCCTTGAGCGCAGACGGGCAGATTGCTCTGACTAACGAAGGAAGCAAAGTTGTAGCGTGGGATTTGGCGGGCAAACCGAAAATTGCCTGGCAATTGGAAACGAACGATACGATAACCGCTTTTGCCATCAGTTCCGACAAAAAAAAATTAGCGACGGCTTCCACCTATTTTCGTGGAGATCTTGGTGATTACAGTTTCTTAAAGGGTAATAAGAAATTCATTCCTGTAAATGTAAAAATTTGGGACCTTGACTCTGGAAAAGTTGAGAAAACTTTATTCGAACAAGTAATCAGATTTGAATTTCCCGAAAACGAACAGGTTTATAAGGTTTTCGATACAAACGGAAAGAGATTGGAAGTTGAAGAAATTCAACGACTCGAAGATTTGAGCGTTTTTGAGATGAAGTTTAGTCCTGACGGAAAGTTTCTTGTCTGCGCCTCTGGCGAGGGGAAAGGAAGTTTTATGAGAGGAATTGATGATATCTTTAATAAAAAACAAGTTGAAGTTTGGAATTTGGCGACAGGCAAAATGTTATTTGAAACTCCTTCGGGAACTTATGCGACTTTTGCTTTCAGTGCAGATAGTCAATACCTCGTGACGGGTGGAATGAGAGAAGGAGAAGTGTCTCGCGTTTGGCAAGTAACAGATGGAAAATTAATGCGGGTGTTACCGGATACGAGCTATGTTTCAGACATAAAACTTGCACCGGACGGGAAAAGTTTTCTTATCGTCCACAGCGAATACGGCGAAGGAACTCGAATCGAAATCTGGGATGTGATAGAAGGTAAAAAGCGCGGCACGATTTATCTTTTCGACGACAAAACTTGGGCAGTTATTGATTCGGAAGGGCGTTATGATTCGTCAAATAGTGGTGATAATCCAAATCTTTATTATGTCGTTGGGACAGATGTTATTCAGGTTGCACAACTAAAACAAAGATATTATGAACCAAAATTACTTTCTAAACTGTTTAGCTTTAACAAAGAACCGACCCGTGATGTCGCGGCATTCAAAGATGTCAAACCTTATCCTTCTGCAGAGTTAAAACAACCCGCGCCGAATTCCGGCAAAACTACATTGACGGTGACGAATCGCGGCGGTGGCATTGGCAAAATTGAAGTTTATGTCAATGATTCATTGAAAGAAGATGCGATTCCGCGCGGGAGTTTGCCGAATCCGAAACAGGAAAAATTCGTGCAGGAAATTGACCTCGCACAGTTTCAGCGGTTTATGTTGCCGGGCGAAAATAAAATAACCGTCAAAACCTATAATGAAGAAGGCTATCTGGCGAGTCGCGGGACAAGTGTTTTTTACATTTTGCCGCCCGAAAAGGTTGAGCCGCCCGCGCTTTGGGCTTTGTTTGTTGGCGTTTCGGATTATGCGGAAGGCGGCACATTGCAGGATTTGAAGTTTGCCGCGATTGATGCCGAAAATATGGCGAAGGCTTTTACCGCGACAAGCGGGAACTTTTTTCCCGACCGCACGAATATCCGCGTACTCACGACCCTCAAGCAAAAACCGGAAGAACAACCCACCAAGGAAAATATCGAAAGAATTTTGCGCGAATTTGCCGATAAAGAAAAAGGTGCGAAAGCAAACGATGTGCTAATGCTCTATTTTGCCGGACACGGCGTGAGCTTTTTGAAGGCGGACAATTCGGACGATTTTTATTTTCTGACGAAAGATGCGCGAACCGGCGATTTGAAGGATCAAGAATTGCGAAAGTCAACCGCGCTTTCGGGCGAAGAAATCGCCACCTTTATCGGCGACATCGCGGCCAATAAAAAGGTCATGATTCTGGACACTTGCGCGTCGGGCAGGTTTATCGAAAAAATCAATGAATCGCGCACCGTTGATTCTTCGACGATTCGCGCTTGGGACAGAATGAAAGATCGTCAGGGACTTTGGATTTTGGCGGGAAGCGCGGCAAATGCTGTCAGTTATGAATCGAGCCGCTACGGTCAAGGCGTTCTGACTTACAGTCTTTTGCAGGGAATGTATCGGGATTTCGCCCAGGTGACGGACAAAGCCGAGAACAATAAATTTGAATTATTGGATGTCAGCAAACTGTTTCAGTATTCGCGGGACAACGTGCCGGATTTGGCAAAAGGCATCGGCGGCATACAAAAACCGATGATTGCCAGCAAAAAAGACGCAAGCAGTTTTCATATCGGAAGGCTTGATGACCAAAGCCGTGTGCTTGTCCCTTACACGCAAGAAAAACCCGTTTATTTGCGCTCGGATTTTAGTTTACAATCGCGTCCGGTTGATGAACTTAAGTTAACCGTTCGCATCAATGAGAAATTAAATCAGGAAATGACCCGCGGTTTGGACGCAAAACTCGTTTATTGGGAATCCGTCCCGCAATTTGCCGGAGCCTATCAGATCGCCGGACGCTACGAGATAAACGATACGACCGGCGAAGTTAAAGTTACGGTTTATTTGTTTTCTTTCGCATTAGATGGTAACGATTTTAAAATTGTTTATGTTGGCAAGTCGTTTGTCATCACGGGCGAAAAATCGCAACCTGATAAATTGGTGACTGATATTCTTGCCGCTGCTGATAAAGTAATCTTGGAATTGCCAAAAACAAAATAGGCTGGAACTGGGAGCGCAGGCAGCCTTGCCTGCAACGCGCGTTCGAGGCTTTGCGAGAACAAGGCGCGAGTCGTGGCACACCTTAAAAGTTTAAGATAAGCAAAGGCTGCGTTTCTTTGTTTTCCTAAAACTTTTCAGGTAATCGGGCGTTGCCGTTCGACGCTTCGCTGGAACGGGCAGGCAAGGCTGCCTGCGCTCCCAGCCGTTTATTGCGGTATTTATTTTTCAAAAACATCTGCCTGGGCTGAAAGCTTAAATTTTAAAGACATTAAGCCATTTCTCGACTTTAGACAAAATCAAGATTTCATCAAACAAACCTAAAGATAAAAATAGCTGATTTTTGCAAATCAGCTACTATTAAGTTTTTTTAGTTTTGTGCAAAAAAAAACCTTAATGAGAGTAATTTTACACGAATCAGGA
>JANPDZ010000170.1:0-9077 GCA_031431735.1 Acidobacteriota bacterium
TTGGGCATCAAAACATTGGCGACGATGAGTAATGGAAGCACTCAGAAAGCGGTCAAACCATATCGGAAGTATCGAAGAAAGTTAAAGATAGCGCAACGGAGAGTTTCAAAGAAATTTGTTAAAGAAGCAAAAAGACAATCAAATAATTATCAAAAAGCCCAAGCAAAAGTCGCATCGCTGCATTACAAAATCTGGAATATACGGAAAGATTCAATCCACAAATTGACGACGAAACTCGCCAAAAACCACAGCGAAATAGTGATCGAAGATTTGAATATTCGAGGAATGAGTAAGAATCACAAATTGGCATCAGCGATTCTTGATGGCGGATTTTATGAATTTCGACGGCAATTGGAATATAAGGCGAGTTGGTCTGGCGCAAAAGTGACAGTTGCCAATCGTTATTTTCCAAGTTCAAAGATGTGTTCAAATTGTGGCAAGATCAAAGAAAAGCTAGGTTTATCGGAGCGAATCTACAAATGTGAAGTCTGCCGACTAGAAATCAATCGGGATTTGAATGCGGCGATAAATTTAGAAAATTACAACAGTACCGTGAGTTATACGGGAAGGCTTGAAAAAGAGTCAGAAGCCTGTGGAGTGTCGGAAAAACCAAAAGCCGAAAGGCTGAGGGATACAATGAAACAGGAAGTCAACAGCAAATCCGGCAATGTTCAGATTTGTATAGGTTTGACGTAACGGTTTTGTCTATTTAAAATAAAAAAATATAAAGGAGTTTGCAATGAAATTAATGGGATTTTTTGTTGCGCTGTTTGTTCTCGTTTCGTTTATGACGATAAATATTTCAGCTCAAAACGGCGATAAATTGCCGAAATTAGGTTATACCGAATTCAAATTGAAAAATGGTTTGCGTGTGATTATGCACGTTGACAAATCAACGCCGATCGTTGCCGTCAATCTTTGGTATCACGTCGGTTCAAAGAATGAAGTTGTCGGACGCACCGGGTTTGCGCATCTGTTTGAACATATGATGTTCCAAGGCTCGAAAAATTATAACGATGATTATTTCAAGCCTTTGCAGGAAGCCGGAGCAAATATCAACGGTTCGACCAACGCCGACCGCACGAATTATTTTGAAGTCGTGCCGTCAAATTTTCTGGAGCTTGCGCTATTTATGGAATCTGACCGTTTAGGCGGACTGCTCGATGCAATGACTCAGGAAAAATTGGATAATCAGCGCGATGTCGTCAAAAACGAACGTCGTCAGAATTATGATAATCAGCCATATGGCACCGCTTTCGAGAAAATTTCGGAGCTCATCTTTCCGAAAGACCATCCATATAATTGGACGACCATCGGTTCGCTGACCGATCTGTCAAACGCTTCGCAGGATGATGTCAAATCGTTTTTCCGTCAATATTATGTACCGAACAATACTTCGCTCGTAATTGCAGGCGATTTTGACCCGAAACAGGCTAAACAATGGGTTGAAAAATATTTCGGCATCATTCCGACCGGCGCGGAGATCAAGCGCCCAAATCCGCCGACACCGAAAATCGAAGGCGAGATGCGTAAATCTTTTGAAGATTCGGTGCAATTGCCGCGTCTTTATATGGCTTGGCACACGGTTGCCGCCAACACACCGGACGAAGCCGCACTCAATATGCTTCAATTTGTCCTTTCGTCAGGTCGCGGTTCGCGTCTGCAAACCAATCTCGTTTACGGCAAACAGTTATCGCAAGATGCGTCTGCTTCGCATTTCGGGCGCGAAATTGCCGGACAATTTCTGATCGCTTCAACGGCGCGTCCCGGAAAGTCTCTCGACGAGATCGAAAAGGAGATCAACTTAGAGATCGAGCGCATTAAAAAAGAACCGCCAACGGCCGAAGAAGTTTCGCGGGCATTGAACGTCATCGAATCGCAAACCATTTTCGGGATGCAAACCATTTTAGGTAAAGCCGACCAGATGAACAGCTACGCGACATTCACGGGCAAACCCGATAATTTTCAAGCGGATTTGGATCGTTACCGCAAAGTTACGCCCGATGATATTCAACGCGTGGCAAACACTTATCTGAACGGCAATCGGCTGGTCATGAGCTTTGTTCCGCGTAAGGAAAAAGCGGTTTCGCAAATGAATAACGATGCAAACAAGCCGACTTCCACACCGGGCAAAAAAGACGAAAAGAAAGATTATTCGTCGGTTTTGCCAAAACCGCAGCCGAATCCGTCGTTTGCGCTGCCTTCGATCGAGAAGCAAAAACTTTCCAACGGTTTGAACGTCTGGATCGTTCGTCAATCGGAATTGCCGATCATTTCGATGAATATGGTCTTTAATTCGGGCGGCACGGCTGACCCGCAAGATCGTTCCGGTTTGGCTTCGTTCACGGCAAGCCTGCTCAACACAGGCACAAAAACACGTTCGGCGGTTGATATTGCCAACGGCCTGCAATCGATCGGCGCAATCGTGAATGCCGGTTCAGGTTGGGATTCGGCAACTGTTTCAATGCAAACATTGACCAAAAATCTTGACAAGGCTTTGGATATCTACGCGGATGTCGTGACGAATCCGACGTTTCCCGAAACCGAACTCAATACTTTGCGCGGTCGCAGTCTGGTCGCGCTCAAACAACGTAAAGACAATCCGAATGCGATTTCAGCGGTCGCTTACAGCAATTTGCTCTACGGGAAAAATCATCCGTACGGCAAAACACTGACCGGCGACGAAAATTCGATCAAGGCACTGACAAAGGCTGAAATCGAAAAGTTTTATGCGACCTTTTATCGTCCGAACAACGCGACTTTGATCGTCGTCGGCGATATGGACGCAAAAACTATTTTGCCGAAGCTCGAAACTGCGTTTGCCAACTGGAAATCAGCGGACGTTCCGAAAGTTGAAATTCCCGGCAATGTGGCTTTTGACAAAGCCGGAATTTATATCGTTGACAAACCCGGCGCGGCACAATCGGTTGTCAGCATCGGACAAGTCGGCGTGGCGCGTGACAATCCCGATTTCTTTGCGCTTCAGGTGATGAATTCGATCTTAGGCGGACAATTTTCGGCACGTGTCAATATGAATCTGCGCGAAGACAAAGGTTACACCTACGGCGCACGGACGAGCTGGGGCTTCCGGCGCGGCGCGGGACCTTTTGAGGCTTCGGCTGATGTGCAAACGGCTGTTACCAAAGAATCCGTGGTCGAGTTTATGAAAGAACTTAACGGCATTCGCGGTTCAATTCCGGTCACCGCAGCCGAACTCGAATACAACAAACAGAGCATTATTAGACGCTTTCCGCAAGGTTTTGAAACGGTCGGACAAATTTCCGGTCAGCTTTCAAACCTCGTTGTATATGGCTTGGCGGATTCGTATTTCAACGAATTTATTCCAAAGATCAATGGTGTCACGCTCGGTGATGTCAATCGTGTTGCCAACAAATATTTAACGCCCGATAAAATGGCGATTTTGATTGTCGGTGACCGTAAAGTGATCGAACCTCGATTGAAAGAGATCGAAGGTTGGGGCGGCTCGATTAGTTATTTGGACTCGGAAGGTAATCCGATTCAGTAAAAATAAAACCAAATCGGCAAGAAAAACGGCAAAGCCTTAGTGCTTTGCCGTTTTGTTTTTGATAATGTAAAAAAATGCCCTTCATCTTTTGAGGGATTTTTTATTAAAGGAAGGAATTGAACCGTAGTGTATTTAAAATTTTCGTTCAAAATATTATTTCTAACAATCGGAATTTTGTTAGGAATCACCGGCTTGGGATTGGCTCAGGACAATAAACAAGCCCAAATTAAAGTATCGGCCGATGAAGCCAAGGCGATAAAAAAAATTGAGGCAGCTAAAACGCTCGCTGATAAAATAAAGGCGACCAATGAATTTTTAAAGAAATATCCGAAAAGCTCTGCCCGCAACCAAGCCGCCAATTATCTCGCGGCCGAGATCATGCAGGTCAAAGATGACACGCAGATCATCCAAAACGGCGAAATCTTTTTGACGATTTTTACCGAACCGGCCGAGGCAGATCTGATTTTGCCGAATTTGATTTATTCATACGTTGCGGTCAAGCGCACCAAAGATGCTTTTACGGCTGCCGAAAAATATCTTTCGCGTCATCCCGAAGATGTTGCCGTCCGTTTTCAGTTGGCAATCGAGGGCTCGAATTTGCTGCGTGCCGGCAACAAAGATTTTGCCGGACAGGCGCACGATTATTCACTACAGGCAATTGAACTGATCGAAGCAAACAAAAAGCCGGCGAATATTGACGATGCCGGTTGGAAAGAATATCAAACCAAATGGCTGGCGCAGCTTTATCAAACTCTTGGAGTTTTCGATTTCTATGCGGGCGATAAAACGAAAGCACGTGTCAATTTCGAAAAAGCGACCAACATCGATTCGGGCGATATAAACAGCTGGGTTCTTCTTTCAACTATAATTGATGAAGAATATCAGGCATTGGCAACTAAATTTAATGCTGCCAGTTCGAGTGCCGAGCGTGACAAGTTGTTAAAACAAGCCAACGAAAAAATGGATCAGGTGATTGAGGTATATGCGCGAGTCGTGGCCTTGACCGATGGTAAACCGGAAGCCAAGCAAATTAATGAGCAAGTTCGGCAAAATCTGGAAATTTACTTCAAATACCGACGCAAAACTCTCGAAGGTTTGCAGGAATTAATCAATAAATACAAAAAATAGACGTTGGTTAATTGATTTTGAGCGCAAAGATGAAGCCGGGCGAAGTTTTGATTTCGTCCGGTTGGTCAGCTAAAAACAGTCAAATAAAAAGACAAGGTTGAAAAACTTTGTCTTTTTATTTTGCGAGTAAAAAATATTCTGAATAATTTTTCGCTTTGACGGATACGTTATGATGAGTGGCAATGATGGATGACACGGCAGCAATTGAAAAATGTCTGAAAGGCGAAAAAGATGCGTTTCGTTATCTGGTCGAACGCTATCAGGCGCAAGCCGTCGGTCATTCGACAGCGATTCTCGGTAATCGTGAAGATGCTTTGGATGCCACACAAGAAGCGTTTATTGACGCTTTTCAAGCACTTAAAAATTTTGATATAACGCGGCGGTTTTATCCATGGTTTTATGTTCTGCTTCGCAATCGTTGCTACAAAATGTTTGCAAAAAAACGTGAAGCGGAAAATATCGAAGAAACCGAAATTATCGCGCCGCAAAGCGGTGTTTCACACGAAGAACGAATCGAACTCGAAAAAGCGTTGCGTTCGCTCTCAACAGAAGACCGCGAAATAATTACTTTGAAATATCTGGACGGACTTTCTTACGAAGAAATCGCCGCATATCTGGAAATTCCGCGTGGAACCGTGATGAGCCGTCTTTTTTATGCACGACGGCAATTGCAAGCAAAATTAACGGGAAAATTTCATTAAAACTTTATGAAAAATATGAATTGCGAAGATGTTTTAATACAAAAAATGGCGTTGATTGACGGCGAAAAAGTCGAATTTTCCGATGAACAAATCGCCGGACATCTGGCGATTTGTGAAAATTGCCGTCAGCAAAGCGAACAATTGCAAAACACAGTTGTCTTGCTCCACCGGCAAAAGCGGCGTGGGCAAACGGCGGATTTGTGGGCGACGATTGAAAAGCAAATCAATGCGGAACCCAAAGCGATTTTTGAAATAAAATGGCAGCCGTTTGTTTTGATTGGCGTTTTGCTTGCCGTTTATAAATTCGCGGAAATGGTTCCCGAACGCGATTTCGGCTGGACATTGAAGATCGTGTCGTTTGTTTTGATTGCCGCGTTGTTTGGTTTACTGAAAGAAAATCCATTCAAAATTAATACCGAACTTATATTGGAGAAATAAATATGAATAATGAAGTTGAAGCAAAAGATTTGACGATTTTGGGACAAAAATATGCTTTTGCAACCGTTTCGCTTGTGTTGGGAATTTCCTGCTTTGTTAATCTTTTGGGATTGGAAAAAGCAATTCTGGCAATTGTTTTCGGCTGGCTGGCACTGCGCGCAAATCCTGCGCCGGTTTTGAAAGAACATCGCGTTTGGGCAAAAGTCGGGTTGGTTTTCGGTGTTTTACCGCTGATTATCTTGCCAATCATACTTATCTTAAACTTTGACCGTCTGCGCGAACTGGTTGAATGTTTATCGAAAATGAGCGGCGGCAGATAACGCCGCAAGGATAAAAAAATGAAAAATTTAATTTATAGAATACTGATTTTATTAAGCATTATTTCATTGCCTGTTTTCGGGCAAAATAATATGACTATTGAAGGAAATTGGTTAGGCATACTCGATGTTAACGGCGCAAAACTGCGAATTGTGCTGAAAATTTCAAAAGCCGCTGATGGTTCGCTGATCGCAAAATTTGACAGTCCCGACCAAGGGGCGACGGATTTGCCGATTGACACAATTACTCAAAAAGATAAAACGGTCAGTTTTTCCGCCGCCAAATTCGGCATCAGTTACGAAGGAACGCTCAGTGAAAAGCTCGATGAAATCGCCGGAACTTTCAAACAAGGCGCCGGCTCTCTGCTGCTCGTCTTCAAACGCACGGGCGAAATTGCCAAACCCAACCGCCCGCAAACGTCGCAAAAACCTTTTCCCTACAATGAGGAAGAAGTCAGTTACAGGAACGCGAAAGACAACATAAAATTGGCCGGAACCTTGACTTTGCCGCTGACCGGCGAAAAACATCCGGCGGTGATTCTGATCACCGGCAGCGGCGCACAAGACCGCGACGAAACGATTTTCGGACACAAGCCTTTTCTCGTTTTAGCGGATTATCTGACAAGACGCGGAATTGCTGTTTTGCGGATTGACGACCGGGGTATCGGCGGCTCCGAGCCCGGTTCTTTCAATGCGACCAGCGAAAATTTCTCGGAAGACGTTTTAGCCGGAATCGAGTTTTTGAAAAGCCGCCAGGAAATAGACGCGAAGAAAATCGGCTTAATTGGGCACAGCGAAGGCGGAATGATTGCGCCAATGGTCGCCGCTCGCTCAAAAGATGTCGCGTTCATCGTTTTAATGGCGGGACCCGGACAAACCGGCGAAGACGTAATTTACACGCAAACCGCGCTACTGCAAAAAGCCGAAGGCACGGGCGACTTTATCGCAAGCGAAACGATTAGGGCTTTGAAAAACGTGATGGCAGTTTTGAAAAGCGAAACAGATAACAAGCTCGCCGCCGAGCGTATCAACGAATCGCTTGTCAAACAAAAAAGTGCTCTGAGCGAACAACAGCAACAGGAATTTGCGCCGGTTGAGGCGAAAATCAAATCCCAGATTTCGATGTATGTTTCGGCGTGGTTTCGTTATTTTGTCGCATTCGATCCGCGCCCGACTTTGAAAAAAGTGAAAGTGCCGGTGCTCGCTCTGAACGGCGAAAATGATTTGCAGGTGGCGTCGAAAGAGAATTTGAATTTGATCGCCGCCGGACTCAAAGCGGGCGGAAATAAAGATTTTACGGTCAAATCTTTTCCAAAGCTCAATCATCTGTTTCAAACCAGCGAGACAGGTTCGCCAAGCGAATATCAAAAAATCGAAGAAACAATTGCACCGACGGTTTTGGAAACGATTTCAGATTGGATTTTGCGGAAAACCGCCGGCAAAAAGAGTAAATAGAAATTATCTGAAAAAAGAAATTATCCACGAAGGGGCACGAAGATTTCACGAAGGAATAAAAATCTTAGAAGTTACGCAGTTGAAAATTAAATTAAGAAAAAAAAGGAATAACATTCGGAATAAGTGATAGGTAAAAAGTGATAAGTGAAAAGTCAAAAACACCTATTACCTATCACCTATCACCTATCCCTTATCACTTATTCCGAATGAACTTCAACTGCGTAACTCCTAAATCTTGTCAATTGTTTGAACCATTATAAGGCAAACAAAGATCAGCCGGTCGAAAATAAGCGAAAAAACTTCGTGTTTCCTTCGTGAAACTTCGTGGATGGTTATTTCAAATAATTTCTAATATTGAATGATCTTATTGTAAATTCAGCGGTTTGGGCGGCGGTTGTTTTTCGGATTCACGAATTTTTTCGCGTTCTTGCTGGAATTGCTGCCACTGTTCGGAGTTGAGAATTTTTTGCAGTTTTTCGTCGTTTTGAGTGCGGAGCTCCTGCATCTGCGGCTCGGTTTCCTGCCGCATTTTTTGAATGTTTTCGCGGGTTTCGCCAAATATCTTTTCGACTTCCGCTTTTTGGGTTTCGTTCAATCCGAGTTTGTTAAAGGCTTCTTCGTATTTTTCCTGCTTGGTCGGCTGTTTTGCCGCGCCGAACCATAAATGATAAGCATTCAGGGCAAACGCGCCGGCAACAAATCCGAGAATGAAAATGCTCAGCGTCGCGACACGGATCTGCCATTTACTTTTGCTCTCGATATTCATCATTTTTTCACGGAGTCATGCCGCTCGGTATAAATCACTTCCAAAGCCTGTTCGGTCGTCAGATTGCGCGGCGGTTTTTGATTCAGAATGACCGCATCGGCCGAATATAAATTATAAGTCGAAACGGCTTCTTCACTTTTTGAATTGGGTGCAAAAAAGGTCAACGCGCCGAGTGTCAGAACGATAAACAACATCGAGCAAACCAACGGGTAAGAGGCTTGCCACCAACGCCAGAATGCGGCGATCGGTTTGCGCACATTTTGCTTTTCGCGGATCGCATTCAAAATCTTCGCCTCAAAAAACGGCGACGGCAGGGCGGCCGGAATTTCGGCACGAACATTTAACAAAACAGCGGAAATCCGCGCCGCTTCAAACGCCTGTCGGCAATCCGCACATTCGGCGGAATGAATTTCGATACTTCGCAATTCATTTTCGCTTAGTTCGGAAAATCTTTGACGATCGAGAATTTCTAAAATATGTTTGTCGTTCATTTTCCTGATTCGATGGTTTTGAAAAGTTTTCCGTCTTTTGCATTGAGCAATTTCTGAACTGCTTCGCGCATTCGCCGCCGCGCCCGAAATGATTTAATTTTGACCTTTGATTCGCTCCAACCCGTTGCCGCTGCCGCTTCTTTGATGGACGCGCCTTCGCCTTCGATCATCTGCAAGATCAGCGAATCTTCGGGCGGCAGAATTTCCAAAACGCGGTTGACCAGATCGGCGGCAATCAATTTATCTTCCTCGTTT
>JANPDZ010000171.1:0-3264 GCA_031431735.1 Acidobacteriota bacterium
AGTTTCAGTTGCAGTTTGCTCACGATCTCGGCGACGATCTCGCGTTGGGTGGTCAATAATTCCGAAAGTTTCCGTTCATACTGCTCGCCCCACAGCGACTTGTTGGTGCGGGCATCCACCAATTCGACCGTGATGTTTAAATTGTCGCCCCGCTTGGTAAGGCGTCCGGTCATCACCGCATCTACGCCAAGTTCGGAGGCGATCTTTGCAACATCAGTCTCCTTCCCCTTGTAACGCATCACCGAACTCGTCGGGCTGACCCGCAGATCGGGAATCTGCGTCAGCCGAAAGATCAACGATTCCGCCAAACCGTCCGACAAATAATCCGTGTCGGCATCGGAATTTTTATTTTCAAACGGCATTACGGCGATGGAATTGATTTGTTTGGTTGATGTGAAATATTTGTAACCGAAGAATCCAATGGCTGAAATTGCTCCAAGTAGAATGATTCCAATAATTCCCGTTGCAAATTTATGAGTTTTTGCTTGCGTGACAGCATATTCAAGGCTTGATGAGTTTGAGACGTTTGTAGTTCCGCCTTCAGGCGGTTTTTGTGTTGTAGCATTTAAACCGCCTGAAGGCGGAACTACGAACATTGCCGTTTCATTCTCTTGAACTTGGTTCGGAACTATCGAGCGTTCAAGTTCGCCTTGAATATCCAAAGTTCTTCGCAGATTTTTCAAATCAATCAATAAATCCCGCGCCGTTTGATACCGCATCTCAACTTCTTTGGTCAAAGTTTTGCGAATTATTCTTTGTAATTCATCAGGCACATTTTCTAAAAGTAGCGGCTCTTTTTCTAAAATTGAAACGATGGTGTGATTGATGGTTTCGCCTGTGAACGGAACTTTGCCAACATTTCATACAACACAACGCCCAAACTCCAAATATCGGTGCGAGCATCGGTTTCCTTTCCGCGAGCCTGTTCGGGCGACATATACGAGACCGTTCCCATGACCATTCCGGGGTTAGTTATAACTAAACCTTTGGTGGTATCTTCCAAATCAACTGACCCACCCGCTACCGCAGGTGGGTCTGACAGTTTTGCCAAACCAAAATCAAGCACTTTGGCGTAACCATCTTGGCGAATCATAATATTTTCTGGTTTGATGTCACGATGAATTATTCCCGCTTGATGAGCCGCTGAAAGTGCTTCCGCAACCTGCACGCCGATTTTAAGAATTGAATTGAGCGAATTTGTTTGTTTCGGCGACAGATTTTCACGCAAAGTCTTGCCTTCGATAAATTCGGTGACAATGAAATTCACCTCATCTTTCTCGCCAATCTCATAAACGGTCAGAATATTCGGATGATTCAACGCCGAAACTGCTTTCGCTTCTTGAATAAACCGATTCAGTTTATCGGTATCTTTGCTAAATTCTTCGTTCAAGAATTTAATCGCAACTTTGCGGTCAAGTTTTGTATCCTGAGCCAAAAACACTTCGCCCATTCCGCCTTTTCCAATCGCGGAAATGATTTTGTATTGATTGATTATTGTTCCAAGTTGTAAATTCATCTGTTTATCTGATTAAACGTAATCTGCAAGCAAAATAGGTCATTCATTAAATTTAAGCGAACAAATTGAGTCATTGGTCGGGAGCAATGTCCAGAGCGAATTGAAAGTTTTTTTGACTTGTTGGTAATCTTCGCGGCTCATAAAAATGGCTGTAATAATCGAATCTACTTATTAAAGCAACATTAGCAGCAAAATCGGCTCAAATCGCATTATTTGTCGCCAAGTTCCAAGCGCAACCACGCTTTTGCCATACTCCAATCGCGTTTGACCGTGGCGGACGAAATGTGCAAAACTTCCGCCGTTTCTTCGATGCTCAAACCGCTAAAATACCTGAGTTCAACGATTTGTGCTTGTCGCTCATCGAGCGTCGCAAGTTCGTTTAAGGCTTTGTCTAATGCCAACAAATCAACATCACGTTCTTCAGCGGAAACACATAAGGCTTCTTCGAGCGGTAGATGTTCATCCGCCCCGCCGCGTTTCAGACGATTTTGATTGACAGCATAATTGACCAAAATGCGCCGCATCATACTTGCCGCAATGCCGAAAAAATGGGCGCGGTTTTGCCAGTCAACAAAACGATATTCGATAAGCCTGAGGTAAGCCTCGTGAACTAACGCGGTGGTTTGCAATGTATGATTGGAGCGTTCGCGGTTGAGATAGCGATGCGCTTGGCGGTGCAGTTCTTCATAGACGAGCGGCACGAGTTTGTCCATAGCCTCGCGGTTGCCGCCGCGACAAGCCTTTAACATCTCGGTTATTTCCCCGCGCCTTGATGAAGTTTCCTCCATAAAGAAATCTCGATTTAAGTAGAAAGACAGAATTATTTTATCAATGCCCTGTCCTTAAAGTTAATCAGGTGAAAGAGACAGGTCATTGAGTTTTTGTTCGAAATTAGTCAGAATAAATTTATGTTCAGACGAATTTATTTAGACCACGCTGCCACCACTTAAATCCTTATCTAGCCCTGATTTTCGACTTTGTCTCTTCTTATGCTTTTTTCCACAAAATACCAGATCGGGATCCAGATAAACCCGTAGCAACACCAGATCAATAGCTGGATAATGAAAGGAAGCCGTCCAAGCCGTTTTTTATTCCAAGGGCTGAAATTTTTATGAGCGGAAACAAAATACCAGACCAGTATCCAGATAAAACCGTAGAATAACCATAAAACTGCTTGAGCGATCCCGGAAGTCTTTCCGAATACTTGTGAATACCAGTTTCCGAACGACTGGTATTCCCTAAGCTGCCCCGATGCTTTTAGATTTCGGACATTTCTTGCTACGATCCTGCCGGTATCAATGGCGAGTAAAATCATTATGCTCGTAACCAAGCTGATTGCGATCCTGCCTATCGGCGTGTAAACGAGAGTCTCAAAACCGTCGCCGCTGTATTTTCTAGCACTGGAGGAGACTTCGGGATTGATGTTTAACATTACGCAATTGAAAATAAATATCGTGGCAAATACGATTGCATAAATGAGCTTTTCCTTGCCGGAACGCACTTCGGGATTGTCCGCGGTTTCTGTTTCATTTATTGCCGAAGGCTGTCCGATATTTTCTTTTTCGTCAAATGACATCTCATTTCCTCCGAATTCTCTTGTAAATAAATAGTCGTTCCTTAAAAAGTCCGCCAAAAGACAATAATTTGGACGATACTTTGCTTGGGTTTCAAAGTTGACTTTTTACGAAACCGTAAGCGGTCTAAATTGAATAGTTTAGTTTTTGAATAAAATCGCTAAAAATCAAATT
>JANPDZ010000172.1:0-4718 GCA_031431735.1 Acidobacteriota bacterium
GCGATTCTTGCTTCGTTGGCTAATTCGGACGCTTTGTTCAATTCGTCCAAACTTGCCGAGTGAAATGCGGGTTCAACTGCCTCGCCCGTCGTTGGATTGAAGGCGTGAAACGTCGTTTCGCTGTTTGTTCCGCGACTGAAACCAATTATTGATTTTCCTGTAAGTTTTGTAATCATAAAAGATATTTAGAATTATTACTCTTTTTTAAAGTTTCTTTATAATTGAGCCCACTCCGAAAGTCCTTATTTGATAGAAAAATCGTTCAATCGCTGAATTTGTAGTTTTGAAAGTCATTGAAAACAACGAATTTTTATAAAGGGTAAAATTCAATTTTAAGACCCAAAACTGCTAAAAATGACTTTTCGGAGTGGACTTATAATTTGAAATCTCAAATTTGAAATTTCAAATTATGAATTCAATTTATAACCTATCGATTTTCAAAAGAAAAATGTTAGTAACAATGGAAAAATAAACTACCCCAGATGAATGTTGTTCTCTGAATCGTTTAACTCTGCGATTGTAAATGGCGCATCTTATTTTACTTGCGTTACTTAATAAATTTAAAATGCGAATCAGTGGTTGAATATTGGTAAACTGAAAAGTTGTTTGCAAACTCAAAATTCATGGTGAAAAGTGTCAAAAATAGGACGCGGATTTACGCGGATTGAGCGGATTTACGCGGATTAATTTATAAGATATCATCGAAAATCTGCCTAATCCGCGTTTGTCCGTGTCCTATTTCTTTGTTTCTGATACTTGATCTTAATTTTCAACTGATTTTCCTCAATTTCGGGTTTCTACTCTTGATTCGCATTTTAAGGAAATTTAGATTACAGATCAATTATTAACCACCGATTCAAGAAGGGCGATTTGCCAATGCGTGGTCAATGATCGCCAGAGTTTCTTGTAATTCCGATCCGACCAATTCAAGACGCGGCGGGCGAACCCGCGCATTGCCCATTTCAACCTTTTCCTGGACAAGTTTGATCAGCTGAACAAATTTTGGCACCACATCAAGCCGCAGAAGAGGCAAAAACCAACGATAAAGCTCAAAGGCTTTTTCCTTCTCGCCATTTATTGCGTAGTTAAAAAGGTCAACCGATTCTTTTGGGAAAGCACTGACAACGCCCGCGATCCAACCCGTTGCGCCCGCATTTATTCCTTCAACAATTGCATCGTCAACTCCGACAAAGATCGCTAATTTATCGCCGATCAAGGCGCGAATCGCCGTCACTCGGCGAACGTCGGTGCTCGATTCTTTGACGGCGTGAAGATTTGGAAATTCATCCGCTAATTCGGCAATTTGTTCGGGTAAAAAATCTGTTCCATATGCCACCGGATTATTGTAAAGCATACAGGAAAGCGAGGTTGCGCGGAATATCTCGGAGAGATGAAACTTCATTTCCCGCCAATCGCCGCGGTAGAGATATGGCGGCAAAACCATTAACCCTTGGCAACCGCAGACTTCGGCAGCCTTCGCTTGCGCGACCGCGTCAGCGGTCGAAAGCGCCGCGATCGCCGCGACGACCGGAACTTTCTCGCCGACCGCTTCGATGCAAGTCGTCCAAAGTGAAACTTTTTCTTCAAATGAAAGCGCCGCGCCTTCGCCCAAACTCCCGTTGGTTACAATTCCTGTGCAACCGTTTGCGACCAGCCATTTAACGTGCTTGGCAGTAAATTCATGGTCAATCTGCAATTTTTCGTCAAAACCGGTTGTAATTGCAGGCATGACACCTTTCCATTCCATTGTCATTCAAACTCCTGATTTTTTGTCCTCGGATAAAAGCGAATCCGCAATAATCCATGGTTCTTTATAAATAGATAAGCAGGTGAGCATAAGTTTTGCGACATTTTGCTCTTCGTTCAGAGTCCACGCTTCAGCGTGTTTCCGCCAGCGAAGCGCGGCGGAAATTCAAAGTGCGTTCCGCGTTTGGACTCTGAACGAAGCAAAATACTTGATTACTTATGCTCACCTGCTTATATTCGTGTTTATTCGCGGGCATTTTTTTCTAATTCGCCAAATTTTCCAGCTTGACAGGCGCGATCGGCGGGCGCACTGATTCATTTTTCCAGTCAAACAAAAATTCGACCGCCGCACCGCACACGCGACCCTGACAACTGCCCATTCCGCAGCGAGTCTGCAATTTTGCTTCGCGCCACGAATTGCAATTTTTCAGACTTTCAAACCTCACATCTTCACAACGGCAAACAATTGTTTCCGCATCGGGCACGCCTTTTAACTCATCCCGCAACGCGAAAGCAACATTTAGGGCGTCGGCGAATTTTTGTGCCGACTGTCTTTTGGTAAATAATTCTTTTGCTTTTTCAAAATCGCCGACGGCGGCGTATCCGGCAATGCGCCCTTCGATTAGCGCAAGTTCGACTCCGCCGATGCCGGTCGGTTCGCCTGCACAAAAGATATTTTCAACCGAAGTTTGCTGCAAATTATTGACTTTAACAAAACCGCTCTCAATTTTGCAACCAAGCAAAGACGCGAGTTCGATATTCGGAACGAGGTGAAAACCGGACGCTAAAAGATCGCATTCGATTCTCTGATTATTGCCGTTTCGCGTTAAATTTACGGCTTCTAGACAGTCAGTTCCTTCGGCTGAAACAACATAGCAATCGGTTAAATATCGAACGCCGAAAAGTTTTGTTCGCAACGAGATCGCCTGCGCGATCTTTTTCGGTTGTTTGATCAAACTAAAGCCGAATTTTGCCAAGTTGGCAGACGAAGTTTGTTCGGCGATGAGCAGGACTTTCGCGCCTTTTGACCGCAAATATTCTGCAACCGCCAAAAGCAGAGCACCCGTTCCCGCCACGACAACCCGTTTATTTTGAACCGATAAACCACTTTTGACCAATGCCTGCAAACCGCCTGCGCCAAAAATATTCGGCAACGTCCAATTTGGAAAAGGTAAAAATCTTTCGCGTGCGCCAATTGCCAGAATCAACTTTTCAAAACCCAATTCAATTGTGCCGTTTTGAGTTTCTGCGAGCAAGGAGTCTTTATTATTTTGGGCAAAAATCTGTGCGTTATTGACAATTTCGATTCGCTTTTCGGCGAGCTTTTCGATCAGTTTTTTAGCTTCGGGCGATTTTGTTTTGCCGAGTTCGGCACGCCAGATCTGTCCGCCAAGACGCGGATTATCGTCAACGATCAAAATTCGCCGATTGCTTTTTTCAGCCGCGCTCACGGCCGCCGACATTCCTGCCGCACCGCCGCCGATGATCAAAATATCCGTTTCACGCCTCTTCATCGGTTTCAATACTCATTCCTTCTTCTGCCAAGATTTGACAACTTCGCTGATGTTTCACGCTGTTGATGGTGACCCGACACTCAAAACAAATACCCATTCCGCACAGCGGAAATCGCGGTTCGCCTGCGACCGAGCGGCGAAAAGTTTTGGCATTGCCCGCAAAAATCGCAGTTGCAACGGTGCTGCCTTCAGAAATCGAGACGCTTTCATTATTGATTTTGAGCGTTATCATCTTTATTCAATCAACTCTCCGCGCTCCCCGGCGATTCATGCAAAAATCTTGCCGGCGAATAAGGCTGACGGTTAATTTTCGATTCCCGCCCTAAAATTTCATCGTTTAAGAGTTCCGCCGTTCCAAGCGAGGTCGTAATGCCTGTGCCTTCGTGTCCGGTTGCTAAATAGATATTTTGATAATTCGGATGGCGACCGATATAAGGCAAATTATCCGGCGTCGCGGGACGAAAACCCGTCCACACGCGAATCGCCGAAAGCTCCCGCAATTTCGGCATAAATTCAAATGCCCGCTGTGTCATCCGCCGTAAAATGTCGTAATCAATTGCTGTATCTTCGACGCCAAATTGCCGCGATGAACCGATCAGAAGCTGTTCCGTGCTGCGCGGCTGGACGTTGAAGGCGACCGAATCGGTTTCCGTCCCGTGTGCCGATTTTAAATAACCGAGTTCGATAAGTTGATGCCGCACAAATCCGGGATAGCGTTCGGTGATCACCAGATGACCTTTGCGTTTGACAATTTTCAGGTCGTTCATCAGATCTATTGACCAAAAACCCGCCGCGTTGATAATGTTCCCGGCCGAAATAAACTCGCCTTTTTCGAGTTTGACGCCGTTGTCCGAAATTTCGGCGACTCGTTTTCCGGTAATTATTTCCGCGCCCGAATCTTTTGCCTTTTCGAGAAAAAACCGGGCGGCTGAGAGTTGATAAACCACGCTGTCATTCGGCACCAGCAAACCGCCAACCAGATCTTTCCGGAGGTTTGGTTCGGCTTCACGCAAAGATTTTTCGTCCAAAATTACGGCTTTTACGCCACGCGATTCGTAAAAATCACGTTTGCGGCCGACTTCCTGCATTTCTTCTTCGTCGGTTGCCGCCCAAATCGTTCCGCAATGTTGATATTCGCAATTTGGGGGAAGTTTTAACGAAATTTCATTCCAAAGCTGGCGCGAATAATTTGTCAAAGCAAATTGGGCTTCGGAATCGTCCATCACGACAATATGTCCCATTCCGGTTGCCGTTGTGCCGCTGGCAATTTCATTTGCTTCGATGACTGCCACCCGCAAATTTTCGTGCGAAAGCCGATACGCACACGCCGCGCCGATGATTCCAGCTCCGATAATTGCAATGTCGAAAGAATTTTTATCCACAGATGCACACAGATAAACACAGATTTAGAAAGATTTATTCGCGCTTATTCGCGTTTATTCGCGGGCAAACCTTTCT
>JANPDZ010000173.1:0-2873 GCA_031431735.1 Acidobacteriota bacterium
GCAATCCGTTGACACGCGCCAGAAAAATATTCAGATCAAATGGTTTCGGCAGATAATCGTCCGCGCCGGCTTCAAATCCGTTCAAAACATCTTCGGGTTTACCAAGCGCGGTAAGCATCAGGATCGGCGTAAAATTTTCGGCATCGCGCAAAGTGCGGGCAACTTCAAAGCCGTTAATTTTCGGCATCATCACATCCAAAACGATCGCATCAAAAGTTTTATTTTCAAGTATCAGCAAGGCCTCTTCGCCGTCATATGCGGTTTCGACCTCAAAACCGTCGGCTTCGAGATTAAATCGCAAACCGCTCGCGAGATGTTCTTCGTCTTCGACAATCAAAATTCTGTTCATAATTCGAGTTCCAAGTTCCAAGTTCCAAGTTCCAAGTTTGAGCGCGTTTTTAATTTGGAACCTGAAACTTGGAACCTGAAACTTATTTAGGTAATTGTACGATAAATGTACTTCCCTTTCCTTCACCGTTGCTGTCGGCCGAAATTTTTCCGCCGTGTTTTTCGATAATTTCTTTCACGATAAAAAGCCCTAAACCCGTTCCTTTTTTCTCTTGCGTCGAAAGATTCGAGACGCGGTAAAATCGATTGAAAACGCGTTTAAATTCGCTCGAATTAAGTCCGATGCCGTTGTCTTTAATGAAAATCTGCACTTTTTTATCGCTCGAATTTTTTATCCGCACGGAAATTTTCGGTGTTTCGGCAGAATATTTGACGGCGTTATCCAAAAGATTTGTAAAAACGGTCTGCAATTCCGAAGCGTCGCCGAAAATTTTTATCTCATCTGCCGGTTGAGTAAATTTTATGGCTGTTTCATCCAACTTGTAGCGCGTTTGAACGATTTTTACACATTCGCCGACTAATTTGCCGAGGCTGATTTCCGAAATATTCAGTTGACGCTGTTTTTCGCGTGTGCGGCTCGCCTGCAAAACCTGTTCGACCGTGTTTAAAAGCCGATTGTTATCGGCCAGCATCACGTCGTAAAATTCACGGCGTTTTTCGTCGGATACTTCACGGGTTTTCAGAGTTTCGAGATAAAGTTTGATTGATGCGATCGGCGTTTTGAGTTCGTGCGTGACGGCGTTTAAGAAAGCGTCGTGCTGTTCGTTGCGGCGAATTTCGCGAACGAGAAAAATCGTGTTCAAAACTAAACCCGTGATGATCAAAGCAAAAAATATAACGCCGAAAACCAACAGCGCAACTTCACGCAGATTGAGCAAAATCCATCCGACATTAAGTGCCACGGCGAGTGCGATCAGGCTGATGCCCAAGATCAAAAAGAAAATTTTAGTTTTCCGGCGGCGCATTTCTAAAGTATAAAGAGTAAAAGGTGAAAAAGGGCAAAAGTAAAAAAGCGTTTGGCTTTTAATTTCAGCCGCTTACTTTTTCACTTTTACCCTTTTACCCTTTTTCACTTTTACCCTTTTTCACTTTGCTAGGCTGCTTTTTGCAAAGGTTGTTCTGCTTGCATTTCTTCATTTTCCAAACGGTAGGCGTAAACGTCTGTCGCCAAACCGAGTTTTTCGAGCGTCCAAATCTGCATCCAGTTGAGGTCAATTTCCTTCCACGTTAAGCCGTGTTTTGCCGAGCGCGGGAAAGTGTGATGGTTGTTATGCCAGCCTTCGCCGAAGGTCAGTGCGGCAACCAAACCGTTGTTGGTCGAAGTATCGTGCGAATCAAACCGGCGCGTTCCCCAGATATGCGTGACCGAATTAACAAGCCACGTTGTTTGCCAGCCGAAAACAACGCGCAAACCGATCGCCCAAAAGATCATCGAAAATCCGCCGATGGCAAACAAACCCACGCCGAGCAGAACCGAACTTATCCAATAATATTTGTTCATAAACCGCTGAACCGGGTCTTTCATCATATCCGGCGTGTAGCGGTTCATTGTCGCTTCCGATTGATTTTGTCCTTCGCCTTGAAAGATCCAGCCCATATGCGAATGGAATATACCGCCTTCGGGCGAATGCGGATCCTTGTCAGTTTCGGTAAAAGCATGATGCAGCCGATGCGTTGTAACCCAGCTGATCGCGCCTGATTGCAGAGCCAGACTTCCGCAAACAGTCAAAACATATTCAAGCCATTTGGGCGTCTTAAATCCGCGATGCGTAAGAAGCCGATGATAACCGATGCCGACACCGACACTGTTTGCCAGCCACCAGAACAAAACTGCGACCGCCAAGTTTTGCCAACTGAAAGTGAAAAGTGCGGCGACCGCCATCACGTGAAAGATCGTCACGGCGATGATCGTGTGCCATTGAATTTTTTGTGATTTTGCCTGTTTGAATTCGATTACGTTCTGCATAAAAAACCTCGTTATGATTACAAAAATTAACGCTTTTAATTTGCGTCAATTTCAATCCTAACAGGTTTTAGGTCAGGTAATTGTAAGAGTTTTGTAATAGCTTTTGGTGCTGTTTTTATGACAATTCAAGGCGCGTTCCGGTCATCAGCGAGGCGGGCGAAAAATTCGATTTGGTCAAAAGAAAAGTGATTTCGAGAAAGTGAAAAAGCCTTATTCAATCAACAAAAAGCTGTTTCAACCATTCGACAAATTTTTCGCATTGCGGATTATCGGCTTGCAGATATTTTGCGGTAATTGAAAGCCCGAAAGGTTTTCCGCATTCTTTTTGCCAAGCCAAATATGCGTGAATTTGCGCTTTTGACAGATGAATGTCGCCAAAGCGTTTCTCTTCTTCAATTTCCTCTAAAACTTCTTGTGAACATTTCACGGCTTTAGCCCAAATCGGATTCGTTTCTTTGTCAGGCACAAGAAACTCTAAAAAATCTTCCAACATTCCGCGATTGGTAACATTATCAGGCATTATCCAAACGCCGAAAGTCGGTTTGAATTCTTGTTTGAT
>JANPDZ010000174.1:0-11639 GCA_031431735.1 Acidobacteriota bacterium
CGTCAAAAATCAGCCGAATTCCTCAAACGTCAAAATCTTTTTTGTTCATTGCAACCACTCCCGAACTTGCTCTACTAGCCGTTTTAATTGTTCTTTATCCAAATCCGTCTGCTGATTTTTGCTGTAAATAGCCATTAAATAAAGATAATCTTTTTCAGATGCAAAATAATAAATGATGCGAACTCCGCCGCTTTTTCCCTTGCCTTTTGCCCGCCAACGAATCTTTCTTAATCCGCCGCCGCCCGGAATTACATCGCCCAACTGATGATTTTTCTGCAAATAATCCTGAAAAGCAAAATAATTTTCTTCCGGCAAAAGAGATAAAATATTTTTCGTAAAGGCTTTTGTTTCCCTAAAACTGAAAAGTTTATTCATCTCTTGAAATTGCGTGCAACGCTTGATTGAGCGCGTCGCGGATTGTCATTTCTGCCATAAAATTTATAAATCGTTTTCTGATAATTCAGCTAATTTCAATAAATGTCGTAAAAGTCCAATTTTCAATGCCTGATTACGATGAATCGGCACCGAAAGTCTGACATCGCTTTCGGTTTTGCCGTAAATATGGTGGCTTCCTTGAATACGAAGCAACGTCCAACTGTTTTTCTCCAACAATTTGGCAAGGTCTTTTCCAGAAACCGATTTCATATTGCAATTTCTACGATTCGTTCTTTTGAAGTCATTTGCACGGGTGAAATGTCAACCGACAAACAACCTTCAATCGCTTCATACAAATTTTGAAGCAATTCTTCAAATGTTTCGCCTTGCGTGGCACAGCCCGAAATTGCCGGAACTTCCGCCCAAAAACCGCCTTCTTCCGCTTCGTGAACAATTACTTTTAACTTCATAATCAAATCTCTTCGCATAACGCTTAATTGAGCGTATCGCGGATTGTCAAAAGTGCCATAAAATTTTTCAAACTTAATTTAACGCAAAGGCGCAAAGTTGCAAAGACGCAAGGGAAATAATTTATAAAAACTTTGCGCCTCTGCGCCTTTGCGCCTTTGCGTTAAGATTTTTTACTAATCAGCAAAAACATCCGTGAAAAGCGCGCTTTCATCCGGGAAAGGACTTTCGTCGGCAAATTGCACCGCTTTTTCAACCGCATCCTTTGCTTTATTATTTAATTCTTCAAAATCTTGGTCGGTGAAAACTTTTGCTTCTTTTAATGAATCCTGAAACAAAATGATCGGGTCGCGTTCCTGATATTTTTTGATTTCTTCGGTCGTGCGGTATTTGCCGGGATCCGACATCGAATGTCCCATATAACGATAGGCGCGAATTTCAAGCAATGTCGGTGAGCCGTCTTTCCGCGCTCGTTCGATCGCCCTTAACGTCGCTTCGCGAACCGCCATCACGTCCATTCCGTCAACAAATTCGCCGGCCATTGCATAGCCTTCGGCCTTTTTGGCGATGCTTGCGATACTCATCGCGCGTTTTTGCGAAGTTCCCATTCCATATTGATTGTTTTCGCAAATGTATATGCAGGGCAGTTTCCAGAGCTGCGCCATATTCAAAGATTCGTGAAAAAGTCCCTGATTGACCGCCGCTTCACCAAAAAAACAAAGCGTGACATTGTCAGTTCCTTTGTATTTCTGCGCGTAAGCCATTCCCGTGCCGACACCGATCTGACCGCCGACGATGCCGTGTCCGCCGAAAAATCCTTTTTCTTTCGAGAACATATGCATCGAGCCGCCTTTGCCGCCGACATTTCCGCCTTCTTTTCCGTAGAGTTCAGCCATCACGGCTTCGGGCGTTATTCCGGCGATTATCGCCTGAACGTGGTCACGATACGAGGTGATGACATAATCGCCTTCTTTGAGTGCCATCATCGTGCCGACGGCGATCGCTTCTTGTCCGATATATAAATGACAAAAGCCGCCGATCTTGCCCATTCGATAAACTTCCGCGCATTTACGCTCGAAAATTCTGCCGAAGATCATTTCGTAAAGCATTTCGCGCAAAAATTCTTTGTCGAGCTTTTTTATCGAGGCAAGTTGTGATTTGCGGCGTTTATTAAATTCCGCTTGCGCTTCTTTGACATCATAAAAGTCAACTGCGGCAATTTCGGGTTCAACCGGCTTTTTGACAGCCGTTTTACTGCTTCCGTTGGCGGAAGTCTTGATCGTTTTTGTTTCTGCTTTTGGGCTAATTGCTGTTTTTGGCAAAATTCCTATCCTCCAAACTCCGTTGGTCACTTTTTATTAATTCCAAAGGAAAGAAAAATTATAAGCGACGAGGAGGCAGTTGTGCAAAACCTTGAACACTTTGGAAACGTAAAATAACTTGTTAGGGAATAAATCAGCGGAAAAACGACATTTTTAGAGAGAAATGATAAAATTCGCAACAGAGTTAAATATGTTTTCCAATCTTCGTTCAAAAGTTTTATTGCCGGTCTTATTTTTGTTTCTTTCTTTGCCTATATCAGCACAGAATCCGGTTTCGTGGTCGCTCGAATCGGACGCGAAAGGCAAAGTGTTGAAACAAAATGAGACTTTTAAAGCAAAATTAAAAGCCGCGATCGAAGGCAATTGGCATCTTTACGCGGTCGAACAACCCGACGGCGGACCTTTTCCGACGCTCATTAAGATCGCTGAACATCTGCCTTTTCAGATTGACGGCAAAACAACCTCGCCCGCACCAATTACAAAATTTGACCCGAATTTTAAGATAGACACAAAGTTTTTTGCGAAAACGGCAGAATTTAATTTGCCTTTGAAAGCAACAAGCGACGCGAAGGCGGACGATTTGGCGGTCAATGTTAAATATCAGGTCTGCGATGACACGGTTTGTTTGCCGCCGCGCACCGTGAAAGTTACGTTTGCTGGTTTTGAAGATGTCAAGAAATCCGCGCTTGTGACGACACCGACTGAAAACAGCAATCAACAACCAACGGTCAACAATCAGCCGGAACACCAAATCCCCAATCCAAAATCCCCAATCCAAAATCCGTCTGATTTGCCCTTGAGTTCGTTTATCTGGCTGGCGATCACGCTCGGCGCATTATCGCTTTTAACGCCGTGTGTGTTTCCGATGATTCCGATCACGGTTTCATATTTCACAAACCACGCGAGTCATAGCCGCGCCAAAGCGATCAAACTTGCTTCGATCTATTCGCTCGGAATTATCGCGACATTTACGATTCTTGGAATGCTTTTGGCGATTTTCGTCGGTGCGGCGGGAATCAATCTTTTCGCGGCTAATCCGTGGGTCAATATCATTATCACCGCCGTTTTTCTCCTTTTTGCCTTCAATCTCTTCGGCGCGTATGAACTTCAGATTCCGTCGAGCATTTTGACCAAACTCGACAATCTGACGCGCAGCAAGGAAGGCGAAGGGAGCGGAATTATCGGCGCACTGCTGATGGGACTGACCTTCACGCTGACGAGTTTTACCTGCACATCGCCGTTTGTCGGGACGATTCTTGTTTCGGCGTCGCAAGGCAATTGGCAAATGCCATTGCTCGGAATGCTCGCGTTTTCGACCGTGTTTGCGCTGCCATTTTTCGTTCTGGCACTTGCGCCGCAGCTTGTTTCACAATTGCCGCGCGCCGGCGGTTGGATGAATTCGGTCAAGGTTGCGATGGGTTTTCTCGAAGTTGCGGCGGCGATGAAATTTATCTCGAATGTTGATCTGATCTGGAAATGGGGAATTTTTACGCGCTCGTTCGTGCTCGCGATCTGGATCGCCATCGGCGTAATTTTGTCAATTTATCTGTTAGGTAAATTCCAGCTTTTCCACGATTCTAAACCTGAAAAGATCGGCGCACTGCGGCTTGTTTCGGCGATTTTAAGTCTGGCGATCAGTTTTTATCTTCTGACCGGTTTGTTCGGCGCAAAACTCGGCGAACTCGAATCTTTCCTGCCGCCCGATCTGGAAAATTCTTCATCAAAAGTTTTCGGAAAATCGAAAGAAGAATTAACCTGGATTGACAACGATCTGGACAAGGCGCTGGCAAAAGCAAAGACTGAAAACAAGCGCGTTTTTGTTGATTTTACGGGTTATACCTGCACGAATTGCCGTTGGATGGAAGCGAATATTTTTCCGAAAAAAGAGGTCGAAGCCGAAATGTCAAAATTTGTTCTGGCGCGTCTTTTTACCGATGACGGCAGCGATAACAATATTCGGCAACAGGAATTTCAGGAAAAAACATTTCAAACCGTCGCGCTTCCGTTTTACGCAATTCTCGAAGCCGACGGCAAAACTATTTCGACATTTCCCGGTCTAACGCGAAACACGCCTGACTTCATTGACTTTTTGCGTAAATCGCAGAAGAATTAACTGTTCAAAAGAGTTTTTAGTTACAGATTCAAGGTTTTATTGGATTTTGTCTTAGAACTTGAAAACCTGAAACTTGGAACTTACAAAGAAAATAATTTAAAACTTCGGAGGACTTCGGCAATGAAAAAAATGCTGTGCGTTTTTAGCTTTGCGGCTTTATTTCTGTTTTCAGTTGAGTCACAAGCCCAATTAAATATTCAGGCAATTGACGTTGCGGGCGATAGTATTACAAAAGGTTTCAACGCCGGCAATGCTTTCCCTTGTTCAAACGGCGATCAGGAGCAATATAACTGGATCACCGGCGACACGCACGGTTCGAATTTCTGCGGCGCGGGAAGCGAAAATGTTTATAGTGTGCTTGAACGTCTGGAGTGCGATTTCGGCACGAATATTCTTGCACCGAATCCGAATCACGCGGCTTCGGGTGCACGAATGCTCAGTGATTTTCTCAATCAATCGAACAACATCAAAACTTATCTGAATGCGCAAACCGGACAAAAATTGGCGGCGGTGTTTCTCGGTCATAACGATAGTTGCTCGGGAAGTCTGACAAAAACAAATGCCTCGTGCACAAGCGGCGACCAGGACCCGAACAATTACTGCAAAACAAAACCGGGTTCTTTTGAACGCGAATTTCGCAAAGGTTTAGACGTTTTGATGAGCGTTCCAAACACGCGCATCGGCGTCATCGCGCCCGTCAGAGTTTCGCAGCTTTGCAATTTCGGAAGCAAAACAAACTGTCAGATCGGCGGAACTTGCCAGTTTTTATGGGGTGCCACGAACATTTGTGGTTCATTAACGCGAGATTGTTCGACGGCGCGAATTATGGATACATACACGGCGATGAAAGCCTATCGCGAAATATTAAAACGAGTCACGGCTGAATATGCCGCGATTCCCAACGGCGGAAGTTCGCCGATTATAATCATCGGCGGTGAAATGGTCGGCGGTGGAACGAAAGCCGCCGGAACAGATTTTATTTATTCCGACGCGCCATGGTTTTATCGTTTCAATGCTGACCAGATTTCGTGTTGTGATTGTTTTCACCCGTCGGGCATTGGTCAGGATCAATTGGCAAAACTTCTGAAAAACGGTTTGAGCTGTAGTCGTTTGCAACCGTGCTGTAAAGACACGGGCGATGATTTGGCTGACGGCAAATGTATGCGTACTGAAGTGAAAAGAGTCTTTTACAGAGGCTTGTTATAATCGAAATATTTGATTCGTGTCCGTAACTTTGCTATTTTTTAGAGGCGCTACAAATAAAAAAAGGATTCAATGATTTTATATGGTTTCTGTCGAAAAACTAATTGACGGTTTGTGTTCGATCTCCGAAGCGGAATTTACCTGCGACAATGTTTATCAATTTTTAGCCGAAAACCCGGTTGATGTTGACACGATTTCAAATTATTTTTTTTGGAGTAATCGCTGTTATACGCGCAATCTGATTTATAAAGACGAGCGTTTCGAGATGATGGCGATCTGCTGGGAAGAAGGCCAGATCTCGCGTATTCATAATCACGCCGACCAAAGATGCTGGATGATGGTTGCCGTCGGCAAACTGCGCGGACAAAATTTTCGGGCGGTTGAAATTGATGAAGAAAAAGGCTTCTGCAGGCTCGAAGAAACTGACAGTTTTGACCTTTCCGATTGTCTCACTGCCAAAGTCGAACTCGAAGAACCGATACATCAAGTCCTCAATTTACCTGAATTTAAGAGTCGCGCCGTGAGCCTTCATATTTACTCAAAACCTTTTGACAGTTGTCTTGCCTATTGCAACCAAACCGATACGTTCAAGAAAGTGCAGCTATTTTACACAAGCGTCGGCGGCAAGCTCTGCGACGGCATTACACTCTAGAAAAGAAAACCGCCCGGAAAAACTGAAAAAACCGAATGAAATCAAATGACAACAAATGGCTGATAATTCTCGCCGTCGTTTGCGCCTGTTTTATCGCTTTACGATTTTGGCATCTCACCGATTCGTGTCTTTGGTTTGACGAAATATTCAGTGTTCACGCCGCCGAAATGGACTTTCAAAATCTTTTTTGGTTTGTCGCGCAGGATTTGATTCACCCGCCGCTTTTTTACGTTTTGCTAAAAGTCTGGGTTTCAATCGGAGGCGAATCGCTTTTCTGGCTCAGATCTTTCTCCGTCTTTTTCTCGATAATTTCGATAGTTCCATTCGTTTTTTTAGGCCGCGAATTAAAGCTGAATTATTCGGCAATTTCGCTTGCCTTACTGTTTTTAGCGGTCAACGGAGGTTTGATAAAATACGCGCAAGAAGTTCGGATGTATAGCGTTTTGTTGTGTTTCGCGCTTTTTTCGATGTGGCTATTTACGCGGTTTCTGCAATTGGGCAAAAATATTTGGATTCTCACGGCGGTCAATATTTTGCTGATTTATACGCATTATTTCGGCTGGCTCGTTGTTTTGTCGGAAATTGCGGCAATCATTGTTTTGCAGCGAATAAAGATTCGTCAAACGCTGATAATGTTCGGGATCGTATTTCTAAGTTTCGTACCCTGGGTTTTTGCGATTTGGAAGGCAACGCAGCTAAATTCAAATCTCGGACAAAACATCGGTTGGATCGAACGACCGAATTTAGCAACCATTTTTCTCTTTCTACTTAATTTAATCGAACCATTTTATTGTTCACCAAGTAATGTTGGAGTGACCTCGATATTTGCGATCACGATTCCGTTTTTATTGATAGTTATTGCGGCATTCACGTTTTATTTTATTTATTGGCAAGGCGAGAGCGAAACCGAAAAACGAAACTTATATCTTTTGGTGATTTTTGTGAAACTGCCGATTTTGCTGGCTTTTATTGCAAGCTGGATTTTGCCTTATTCGATTTGGGGAACACGCCATCTGATTTTTGTGTTCGTGCCGATGGCGGTTTTAATGGCGATCGCTTTGGACAAAATTAACATTCCGCCATTGAAAATAGCGTTGCTCAGTTTGATTTTGATTTTGTCTGCGGCGGCATTTTCTCTGCAAGCCCAGCGCGGAACGCCGGTTTATATCTGGTGCGCGTGGGAAAATCTGGCAAATGGTTTGGACAAAAAGAAACCTGCAAAAATCTACGTTTTTGAGGATTTGGTTGCCTATAGCTTTTGGTTTGCGTTGCGCGATGCTGATAAAAATTTCCAAATCATCAAAGTTAGCGGCATCGAAGACTTGCCGGAAGACAAGGCTTTTTTCTTACCTCGCGGTTTCGATAAAGTGCCAACGACGGACGAAAACGGCATCGAAGGCGACAAATTTTACATTGCTTTTCGTGATACGGATTTTGATAAAACAAAACCGCCTTTACGGAATTTAATCAATAAAGGTTATCGCATCGGCGCGCCGCAAGTGTTTGAAACGCCGGGTTTGAAAGGCTTTTTGGTTTTGGTGGAAAGAGGCAATTAGATGGTTTTTGTGTGGTTGATCTTAATATTGGTGATCGTTCTTGTAATATTTGCGATTGCGTTTTTGATCAAGCAATTGAAACAAAGCTTGAATTCTCCGGCGAATGCTGAAATGGCTCAAAATACAGAGGGTTTTGCCTGTTTTTCTTACACTGATGAAGAATGGGAATATGTAAATCGGCTGGAATTTGTTGAAGATGAGCGAGGAAAAAGTTTTTTTGACCGATATTCCGGAGTTATTTCTTACAATAAGGTTGCCGGCGAAAATACACATCGGGAAATTTGTTTCACACCTCAAATAATTTATCTCACCGACGGAAAAAAAGGAAAGTCTTTCACGGTAAATAAGCTAAATTCTTTTGGAAACGGTTTTCGTTTGTCTTCGGTGGATTTGCTTCACCTTTCGCCGTTAAAAAAACTTCGGATAAAAATCAGCGGTATCGGAATCAGTCCTGAGTCAAATGAACTTGACTTTGATTTGGAATATCTGGTTCCGATACCGCAATCGGCTGTCGAGAAAATTGACGAAATATTAAAAACTTACGGCGATATTATTTTAAGTGATTGAATTGAAAGCCCAGAGTTTTTCTGGTGACTTTCAAACGAAATGGAAAGCCATATGTAAAAGCTGATCAGCAAACTTTTTCAACTAATTTTTCAAGCAAAGGCGCGAAAATTTCTCTGCCGCGAAGATTTTCGCGCCAACGCTGTGGAATCGCTTCAAAACCGTGAATCAAACCCGCAATTCCGCCCGCGATGCAAGCGGTTGTATCGGTGTCATTTCCCAATGAAATTGCGGCTTTGACGGTTTCTTCAAAATTCGGTCTGCGGCAAGCCCATTTTGCGGAAAAAAGCGAATCGAGAACATAACCGCTGCCTTGAACTTCGTATAAATCATCGGGTTTTATGTTTTGTTCAATTTCATTTCGCTCAATTGAATTTTCAGGGAAAATCCCGCGCAGAGTTGAAACTGCATTTTCCCAGGCGTTTTTATTATCTTCCAAAATTCGCCGCGCCCACAGACAATACAGCGCACAGCAAAGTTTTGAACGCAGATGTCCGTGCGTGACCGATGATTGATCGAAAGCCTCTTGCACCAATTTTTCGTCAGTTCCCTGATGCCAAAGCGCGAGCGGAAGGACGCGCATCAGCGAACCGTTGCCGTTATTTTTTTCTTCTTTCAATCCGGCTTCGAGTGGCGGAATGTCTTTGCGTAAATTCAAGATCGCCCGTTGCGTTTGGACTCCGACATCAAACATTCCATCAACTGCCATATAATCTTCACGAAACCACGCGACGAGGCGTTTGGCAAAATCCTCAACGTCAAATCTTCCGCATTCAAGCAGGGAAGCGAGCAAACAAAGGGCTTGTGCGCCGTCGTCCGACCAAGTTCCGACCGGCACTCCGGCATGTGCGCGTCGAAAATAACTTGGCGGCTCAAATTCGATTTCAGCCATTGACGGAATTGATTCACGGGCGTGAAATTCATACGGCACGCCGAGCGCGTCGCCAACGAGCAACCCGATAATTCCGCCTTTGATCTTGTTTTTTAAAGTGATTTTATTTGCCATAAAAGATTCAGATCACAATCGGAAAAGTTCTATCGCGCAACCGTTTTTCGATTTCATCAACATCGCACTTGTCGGATTCAATTTCCAACCCAAGTTCAATAATTGCAGGAAGAGAAAATTTTATTTCGTAGCCGTTGCGAAAGAGAAAATCGTTCACAATTGCGGTGGCGGTGCGTTTATTTCCGCCGAGCCAAGAGTGGTTTTTGATGAGTCCCAAATAAAGCGTCGCGGCTTGACGAATCAAATCGGCATTTTCATAAATTGCCGCTTGTTTGGGACGCGCAAGGGCAGATTCAATCAATCAACGGTGGTCAACGCCATAGCGAATTTCGCCAAGTAGTTTCATCAAACGCAGATGAATAAAAACAGCTTCTGCATAATTTGTGTATTTAATTTTTTCAGTCGCCAAGCCGTTTCATTTCCTCAAATGCGTCTTTGTATTTGTCGAAAATACGGTCAACCGATTTTTCCAATTCGGGCGACGGCGGCGGCAACACTTCAACTTCAACTTTACCGTTTTTGTAGCCTAAAAGACCGATGGATTTTTTTTCAACACCGATGGTTTCAGCAAATTCATCAGGAAATTCGATTATCCAACCTTTGTCGGACTTTTCAATTATCGGTTGATTGCTCATTTTCTTTTCCACCTGACACCTTCTTTTGTGTCTTCCAAAATAATACCACGGTTTGCCAGCAAATCGCGGATTTCGTCGGAACGCGCGAAATTGCGGTTTCTTCGTGCTTCCTGGCGTTCCTCGATTAAGGCTTCGATGTCGGCATCAAGAATCTCTTCTTTTATTTCAGGAAAGATACCAAAAACCGAGTCGAATTTTTCGAGTGCTTTTAGCATAATATTTTTATCTCTTAAAAACATACCTTTGGTTGACATAGAAGTATTAATTTCTCGAACAAGATTGTGAATTGATGCTAAAGCCACTGAAGTGTTCAAATTATCATCCATTGCTTCTTCAAAATCTCGCAAGGCTTTTTCTATGGTAGTTTGAAGAATTGAGATTTCTCCTTCATCGGTGGTTTTCCACTGAGCAACTCTTTTTTGAAAATTTTTAAGTCTTTCAATCGTCGTTTCCGCGCCTTTCAAGTTTTCAAAAGTAAAATTGAGTTGCTTGTCATATGGCACGGAAAACAATAAATAGCGGATCGCAAGCGGCGAGAAACCTCTTGACAAAATATCACGCAATGTAAAATCATTGCCGAGCGATTTTGACATTTTTTCACTGTCAACTTTCAAAAACTCACCGTGCAGCCAGTATTTTGAAAAGAGCTTACCGGTCGCGCCTTCAGATTGCGCGATCTCGTTTTCGTGATGCGGAAACTGCAGATCAACGCCGCCGGCGTGAATGTCAAAGGTTTCGCCCAAATATTTCATACTCATTGCCGAACATTCGATGTGCCAGCCGGGACGACCGCGCCCGAATGGCGCGTCCCAACCGGTCGGTTCATCCTCATCAACGAATTTCCAGAGCGCAAAATCGCGGGCATCTTCTTTTTCGTATTTGTCGGTATCAACACGCTCGGAACCGCCAATGATGTTTCCTTCAAACTTGATCTTCGAGAGCTTCCCGTAATCGGGAAACGCCGAAATCCGATAATAGATCGAGCCGTCCGATTCGTAAGCCTTGCCGTTATCAAGCAGCGTTTGAATGATTTCGATCATTTCCGCGATATGTTCGGTCGCACGTGGCGCGATGTCCGGTCGCTCAAGCCCGAGCGCGTCTGCATCCTCCCAAAACGCGGTGATAAACGGCGCGGTCATCTCGTCAATCGAAATGTTTTGTTTCGCCGCTTCATTGATAATGCGGTCGTCAACGTCCGTCAAATTCATGACGTGCGTCAGTTTATAACCTTTATATTTCAAATATCGCCGCAAAACGTCGCCGAATGTAAAGGTGCGAAAATTTCCGATATGCGCGAAATTCCAAACCGTCGGGCCGCAGATATACATCCGCACTTCCGGGGCGTTGATAGGCTGAAAATCTTCGAGTTGATTGGTTAAAGTGTTATGAAATCTAAGCATAATTAAAATCCTGTGTGAAAAAAAATAATGATACAACAAAATGCCAAACTTTCGGATTCAATAAAAACAAAAATCCGAAGTCAAAACAAAATAAGGCGAAGTTTAATAAGGAATTTAACGGCGACAGGATTCTTTCGGCGCGATGCCGAGTTTGGCAAGCAGATGGTTGGTCGGATTTTTTGAAACAAAAATCATAGAAAGTTTATATCACGATTTTTGAGGCGAAAGCAATAATTTATTAATTCGCGTTCAATAAAGTTTGATTGCAAATTGAAGAAAAGTAGTTTCAGTAGATCCAAATTTTGAAAATCTCTTGTATTTTCGGGCGTTTAGGAAATCTTATTT
>JANPDZ010000175.1:0-8216 GCA_031431735.1 Acidobacteriota bacterium
AGAAAATACGGAAGCCTTGCCGATAATGTCGTGCGGAGATGTCAAATTATTGATGTCAAAAATATTGAAAAACAAGTTGGATGATTACAACGTTCTCCTTGAAACCATCTATAAGCGCAATCAAATAAGACACTTAGACATACTCCGAAGGCAAAGATTGATCTAACAAAGTAGAACTAATTAGCCAGTCAATAACGATTTTGAGCAAAGAACTCCGAATTTAGGTAAATTAAAAGCCTCGGTGACGCTCGCGCGGCGCACTTCGATCGGCAAATCGGTTTGAAAACGTCCCAGATCAAAAGCATTTTCAAAAGTTTTCCAACGACGACCAAGCAATCGGCGCGTTTCTTCTTCCGAAAATTGCAAATCGGTTTCGGCAATTTCACCTGATATTTCGACAAAAAACTCGTTGTCTTCAACGACGGCTATGTTTTTTTTGGATTCCAACAATTCGCCGAGTGCTTTGCCATACACTTCGCCCGCACAATGAAAGAGCAGAGTTCTTTTTGCGGCTTCTTCATCTGTTTGAAGATTGACCAAAGGCATTACGCCTGTTTCAACGGGAAACGGAAAGCCGAGTTCCATTGCCAACGCTTTGGTCAATGCCGCCGATTTGACGCGCCAATTCCATCTTTGCGGTGCTCGGCGGGCGTTTTCAGTCTTTGTTTCGGCGCGGGTCAGCACTTTTCGACCTTGAAACGAAGTTACGCGGCGTGCGTGTCCGCCCATTAGAAAAGTATTGCCGACCGGCATTCGAGAGTCAAGATAACCGACGAGCCTGCCCGTCATATCGTCAATCACCGGCGCGCTTTCCTGAGTGCCGGTCAGATTGCTGTAAAGCGTGCGTTCTTCGTAGAGTTTTTCCCATATTTCGCCGGCTTGCAATTGTTTTCCGCCATGCATTGCCGGGCGGAAAAAATCTTTTTCAATCAGATGCTCAACGATTTTGTCGTATTGATCTTTAGCGATCAACGGTGAACCTGTCGGAGTTGTAAAAAGCCCGTAAGCGTGTTCCGTGTCGAGTTCGCTGTGCGTGGTTTGTTTCAAATATGAGCAGAGTTGTTGGACGACGACCGACGGACGAAACTTTAAGCCGTTATCCGAACCTAATAATTCCATCGTCTCCGCATCGGAATTTTGCGCGGCAAAAATAAAGATTTGAAAAATGGCTTCTTCGGTTCGCGTTTGATAAAAACAAACAACATTTGTATGTTTTGTGCGACGATTGCCGCGCCCGATTCTTTGCAAAAACGAGCCTAAATTGTCGGGCGCACCGATCAGCAAAATCAGATCAATGTCGCCGATGTCTATCCCGAGTTCGAGCGTCGAGGTCGCAAAACATAACGCCGCGCCGGTGTGTGTAAATTTTTCCTCGGTTTGGTGACGAACGTGCTTGCTCAAATTAGCGTGATGAACCAGGACTTCATCGCCAAACGGCAAGCTGCCGCGCAATAAATTTACCCATTCTTCGCATTCGACACGTTTTTGACAAAACGCCAGAACTTTTTTTGCGCCGCGCTCTTTGAAGGTCGCAAAAAGTCCAAGCAGAGACGAAATGCCGTGCATCTCGTAAAGTTCGGCATCAATGGTGCGGTGTCCTTTGGTTTGAATCAAAACGGGATCAGTAAAGTATTGTTCGGCAACATTGACGGGATCGTGCATGGTTGCGGAGAGAGCGCAAAATTGAATTTCGTCGGTCGCAGCATCGCCTTGTTTGAAAGCGTAACTTCGCAGTCTTCGCAGACGATTGAGCAAAATTCGCAGTTGGTCGCCGCGTGGCGTGTTGTTGTAAAGATGCAGTTCGTCCAAAATTACGGCGCGCACATCACGCAACATTTTCGGGCGATTGGCGAGCATCGAATCAAGCGATTCGGGTGTAGTGACCAGAAATTCCGGCGGACGATCGGGCTTGAGCGAAGGTTCATCGCCCGTTTTAACCGCTAAACCGATTGCCAATTTTTTGAGCGGTTGTTCGATACGCCGCGCAATATCCCGCGCTAAAGCCCGCGTCGGCACAAGATACAGAAATTTGACGGTTGAAGTTTGTTTTGACGAATTGGTTTTAAAACGTTGCCGTTGATGACGTTCAAGCATCGGAGCTAAAGCCGCTTCGGTTTTACCGCTCGCCGTCGCCGCCGCCAATACGCAATTTTTCCCATTCAACAAAGGTGCAAGCGCAAGTTCCTGAATCGCGGTCAATCGCCCGAAACGCGACAAAAAAGCGTCAAACGTATGCGGCAAAAGTTCGATTACGGATTTTGAATTTCGGATTTCGGATTCTATATTTCCGTTCGGCATTAGCGTTTAATTTATAATTGTTTTTCGAAAGCATCAATCAGATGTTCAAAGAATTCGACGGGCGAAGCAATCCGCAGGTTTATTTTTAGGGCGACTTCATCGGTAAAATGGTCACGGTTTTTAGTGATTATCCAATCCGGTTGGCTGTCAATCGCCGCTAAAATAACCGGCACATCCGATGCGTGTCGAATGAGATGGCGGTTTTGCCTGATTCGTTCTTGGTCGGCAAGGGGAACGCGAATGGGACGGGCTAATCTGATAAATCCTTCATAATCGGCAATTAACGACTCCGTTTGATTCTCGCCGAAGCGGTCAATGAATTTCAACAGATTATGCTCGACTTCCATCTGCACGATTTCCGGCAAAACGAGACGACAGGTTTTGGCGGCGCATAAAGCTAAAACAGCTTTGCTTTGTCCGAATCGGCTGACCAGTCCATCCGTAATTACGTTACTGTCGGTAAGCAGTTTAGGCGCGAAAGTGTTCATTTCAGAGTTCGGACTCGGTTTCAGCCAATTCGGGATAAAGTTTACGGAAAACTTCGCGGCGCGTTTCCGGCAGAGTATTTAACAGTTCCTCGCTTCCAACATCGGCTTTTTGCAATGTCTGTTCAATCCGATCACAAAGTGCGTTGAATTTCTCCATCTCCGGCAACAACAAAAGGCTGTTGCCGATTTTTAAAATAGCAATTGGCGAACCCGCTTCTAAACTTTGTTCATCGCGAAATTCTTTTGGCAAAACAAGTTGTCCTTTCTCGGACAATCTTCCCGTCATCAGATATTGAACAAAATTTGTTTCGTTTTTAACAGTTGTGTCCATTTTCAACCTCTTAGTAGGAATTTCCTACGCAAATGATCTTATAATACTTTTGTAGAGAAAACAATCTTTTTAGAATTTCTAATTGCTTCGATGCGCGTTGCAGTCAGTTGAATCTGCATTATTCACGGCTTTGTCTAAACTGTCATTTATTTTCTTGCTGTAATCGCGCTAACTTAAATACTTCAAATAGTTTGCGTTCTAAAATCTCGCGTGGCGGAAGTTCGGTCAGATATTCACCGATGCGAATTCCGCTTTTGGTCAATTCTAAAAGTTCAATTTGTTCTGGACTGGCTTCGGTGCAAAGAATCAGTCCAAGCGGTTCGGCTTCGTGTGGCAAACGCTCATATTTGTTCAACCAACGCAAATATAACTCCATTTTGCCTTTATGCTCCGCCTTGAATTTGCCGATTTTCAGTTCAATGACAATCAATCTTTGCAAAACACGATGAAACAGCAAAAGGTCAATCTTGAAATCTTCGCCGTCAATCACAATCCGTTTTTGTCGGGCAATAAACGCAAAATGAGTTCCCAATTCGAGCAAGAATTTTTCCAATTCGCGCAAAATCGCGTCTTCCAAATCTTTTTCGCTGTATGAATCCGTCAAGCCGAGAAAATCCAAAACATACGGATTGCGAAAAATCAGATCGGGCGTGAGTTTTTGCTCATTGTGTAAATCTTCAAGTTCGCGTTTGATTGTTTCTTCGGGTTTGCGGGAAATTGCGGTGCGTTCAAATAGCATTGAATCAATTCTCTCGCGTAAGTTGCGAACCGTCCAACGCTCAATCCGACATATTTCGGCGTAAAAATCTCTGGCAAGATCATTTTTGACAAGCAGAACTTCAACAAAATGCGACCATGACAATTGTGCCGACAGTGTCGTCACTATTTCTACATTCGGAAAAAGCTGGGCGAACTTTATCATTCTAAACAGGTTACGTTTTCCAAAACCATTGCCGTAATCAGCAATCAATTGTCGTGACACTGATGCGACAATTTGCTCGCCATATTCGGCACGTTCGTTCTGCAAAACTTCTGTGCGAAGACGTGAACCGATATGCCAATACAACATCGTCAGTTCTGCATTAACGGTTGAGGCAACGCGACCGCGAGTTTCGTTGATTAATTGCCGCAGTTCTTCGATAAGTAAATCTGAATTTTGTTTGATAAGGTTACTCATAATGGCTTCAGATTTCAGATTTCAAATTTGAGATTTCAGATTCCGGAATTCAGATTCATTGGGCTTCCAATTTGAAATTCGGAATCTGAAATCTGAAATCACAATAAGGCTCGGCGTAATTCGGCAACGGCTTGGTTGGCGTTGTAATCCGGATAAGCAAAACAAAGGTCGAAAATCTCGACCGAAAGGCGAATTACCTGGCGGAGATTTATCAGATTGTTGTCAAGACATTCCAATAAACCTTGGGCAACATCAACAAATTGCCCGTTGTTGTCATAGTTATATGATTGGCGATGAAGAACATAAAGACGCGTCAGCAGTTCATCAAGAGCCTCGGGCGACAAATATTTTTTTAACTGTAAAATCTGCTCTTCGTCTAACAATCGTTTGTAATCAAAGCTGTTTGCCGTCGGTGTAAGAGCGAACATCAAAAGCAAATGGCTGTTGTCTTTGAGCCGAAACGGGTGCGAATGGTGTTGATGCAGCAGATCGTTTTCCGAAATTCGTCCGCGATTTCCGAGTGCGGTGTAGATCAGAGCCTTGAAGAAATTATCGGCTTTTTCTTTACCGCGTTGGGTCAGCAGGCTGTAATGTTCTGATTCGTCAATAAAAACCGCGAGTCCGGCATAACCTGCCTGCGTCGCCAACCAGCCCCAACCATTGAGCAAATAACAATATTGATCGGCGGCAGTGGTCAATTGCGAGAGTGATTTGATCTTAAATTCTTTACTTTTGAAGGCAGCATTTCGGCGCACATCGCTGATAAAAACTTTTTCGCCCGACATCCAATCAATCAGTTCCTCCAAAGCCTCATCCGGCTTATTGCGCATCAGTGAATAATTCTGCAAAGCCGTCGCGAAAAATGTTTCTTTAATGCCGTCTTGAATTTCGGAATAGTTTGGCAGAGCAACGATTTTTTCGAGCAACGGCGTGAGTCCTGTTTCCGCTGAATCAGGAAAACGCAGGGAACGCATCAAGGATAAATAAATGCGCTGCGGACGATTTGGCGGAACTTCGCGCAAATCCAGACTCGTGGTGGCAACAATAAAATTATTTGCTAAAGCTTCTTGTGCTGCCAACTCAAAAAAATGACTTTTGCCCGCACCGTATTCGCCCAAAATTACGCGGACATCTCCGCCGCATTCTTCAGTATTCGTAAAGGCACTCTGCAAACTTTCGCGTTCTTCTTCGAGTCCGACACTCAATTCGCGGATTCTTTTGGCGGGAACAAGTCCGTAACGCAAGGCTTCGATCGTGCGCCGCGCTTCGCGGCGCGAGGCTTCTTCGGGCGTAAATATCTTTTCGGCTCGCGGAGCAATAAAAGGTTTCGGCGCAGCCTTGTTTTCCGTTTCGGCGGCTTGCAAAACAGACAACATATTGCTCGGCACGGTCGCCCGAATGGCGTTATCAAAACGCACGACCGCATCGCGTCCGGCGTTGCGTAATTCCAACACTTGCCCGCGCCCGAAAAGCGGATGATTTACGATTGCTCCAATCATAGTTTGTGTTATGTTCTGATTTATCAACTATTTGGCAATTTTTTTGAGCCAAGATTCCATATCTTTTTCACTTTTGAAATCAAATAATGCTTCACCAAGTTCTTCAACTTTTTCAACGGGTAACGCTCGAATATTTTTCTCGGCTGATTGCCTCAAGCTTCCAAAACGCTTTTTGACTAAACGTAATATAAAGTCAATTTCGCGTTGTAAACCTTTCTTCAATCCTTCTTCTTCCCAACTCGTCATCATCTACTCGAACTTCTGTGTCATTTTTCAATTTAGTTTCAGTTATTTCGTAAAGTTTGATTAAGCCATAAACTCAAATCTTTTACGTCTTTAAAGTCAAACAATGAGTCACCGAGTTCTTCCAGTTTTTCAATTGGTAGTCTGGAAACCTTACTTTCGATAGTTTTATCAATTTTTCCCAGACGTTTGTTTAATAGACGTAAAAGAATTTTGATTACGCCTTTTTCTTCCCAGCTCGTTATCATTTCCATAACTTCCTCCTTTTCTTTTGACGGCAATTTTTGCATTTCCGCTTCTAATTTTTTGCGTTCTTGCTCAAGCAGACGCAAATACGAATCAACAAATCCACCTAAAAGCTGCGTTCGCGCCGGGTCGAGTTTGAGCCGTGCAATCATTCGCAAACATTCTTTTTTAGCAGTTACACGGTCTTCGGTTTCGATGCCCATTTTCGCCATCAAAGCACTTGCCGCCGGATTGTCGCGCAAAATAAAATCGCGCCAATCAAGCCTGTTTAATTTTATGACGGCAAAGTTAAACTCGACAACTTTACGGTCAGGAAACCGTACGATATATTGACTTTTTTCCGGCGTTTTCGGTTTGTCGTAAGAAAAAAGCGCAATCGGATAAACGGGCAACGCGAATTTTTCGGTCAATCGGGCGAAATAGAAAAACATTCTCTTTGCAAAATCTTTTTCGCGTTTTGATTGATGTTCGAGATGAATTAAGAAAAATGCTTCACGTCCTTGAAAACGACATTTTACTAACAAATCGGCTTCGCGTCTTTCGCCTTGCGTGATGTCCGTGAAAATTTCTTTGTCAATGAACTCAAGCGAATCTGCGTCCAAATATTCAACCATATCAGGAAAAAACAACTCGATGAACTCGACAAAAAATGTCGTCAGCAATTCTTTGAAAAGCCTGTCGTGATTGATTTACGGCATAATTTCAAATTTCAAATTTGTCTCAACTTCTCATTCTAATTTTGCCTTTTGCCTTAATATTCTCCAGTTTCCGTCCGTCCCAGTTGTTCGGTTACATCACGCAGAACGCCGTTCAAATTATCTTCTTCGTAAATATGTTCGCCCGAAACTTTCTGTTCCGTAAGCATTGTCACCAGCGATTTTACAAAATGCCGGCGATGACTTGTTGAAAGCAAAGACGCACAGCTCGCGGCGAGTTTGGCAATGTTTTCGCGTTGCAATTCGTGATTAAAATTCATCGCGTAAGCCGTTTCGTAAACGCCGATAAGTTTTTCGCCGATCAGGCACAACAGCTCTTCGCCCGGATAATCGAGATGGTCGAGGCTGATTTGGACACTAAACGGATTTTGGCGTGAAAATTTTACTTTTGAACTGATGCGTTGGCTCAAAGCTTCATAATTCGGTGCGATATTGGTCACAAAATAAGGCGGCACGGCATAAACAAAAAGCGCGGACGGCAGACTTTCACCGGCACACCGGTCAATCACTTCGCGGAGATTATCGCAAGCCACTTTTTCGGTGCGCGATGAGCCGATACTGACCATTCGGTCGCCTTCGTCAAAAAGCAAAACCAAGCCTGAATAGCCCAATTCGTGAACCGCTTGTGCCAATGAACGCATCATCTTAAACGCGACGGTTTTATCTAATTTTTCCGTGATGCTAAAAGGGCGCACATCTTTTAAGGCAACGGTTTCGCCGCGCAGCCAAGCCGCGATAAGACGTTTATTAGCCTCGTTTTCTTCGGCAACGGCGCGAAAATAATAATAGATCGCGTGTCGAAACGAAGGACTTTCGATGTTGAAACGTAAAACCGTATCGAGCCACAAATTGACGCGAACATCTATTCCGACACTTGTTTTAGCGTTTTCAACGCCGAGCGTTTTCAGAGTTTGGAAAAAATGATTTTCGAGAAATGACTCCAACCCGTTTGTGTCGGTGCTGTCACCTATCGGTGAATGATAGATCAGATTGCTGACCACCGATTGATACACTTTCAGTTGATTATCATAAGGACATTCTTTCGGGCTGAGTTCGGTGCGGCTGACAACATAGCCAAGTTCCCATGCCAGATCACGAAGACGATAGAGAAGATGCGATTTACCGCTTCCGTATTCGCCCACGACAAGTTTGAAACTCGAACCGCCATCAAGCAAATAACCATTCAAATATTCATCTTTGAGCGTTCCTAAAATCGAA
>JANPDZ010000176.1:0-4103 GCA_031431735.1 Acidobacteriota bacterium
TGATTAACGGCACGAACGGCTTTTTGTGCGTCGGACGCTTTCGCTCGATGGAAGATGCGATTGCGAATTTGAGCCGCGAACAGCCCGACGTGGTTTTGACCGACATCGGTTTGCCCGGCATGGACGGCATCGCCGGCATAAGAATCTTGCACGAACAATTTCCCGAACTGCCTTTTATCGCGCTGACGGGTTATGACGACGACGAACGGATTTTCGACGCTCTCTGCGCCGGTGCGTGCGGCTATCTGCTCAAAAACACGCAACCGGCGCGTCTGCTCGAATCTTTGCGCGAAGTCCGGGCGGGCGGTGCGCCGATGTCGCCGGAAGTTGCGCGGCGCGTCATCACTTTGTTTCAAAATTTCACGCCGCCGAAAAACGCCGCTTATCATCTGACCCCGCAGGAAAAAGAATTGCTCAAAATGCTGACGGAAGGACACAGCTACAAAACCGCCGCTTACCAACTCGACATCAGCATCCACACCGTTTCCTTTCATCTCCGCAACGTCTATGAAAAACTGCAAGTCCACTCAAAGAGCGAAGCCGTCGCCAAAGCCCTGCGCGAGCAAATCGTCTAAAAAATCTTCGCTTTAGTTTTTACTTTTGCCTTTTTACTTTTTACTTTTTACTTTTCTCCTCTCTACCCGCATACATTCGTAGTTATATTTGCCCGCCGCAATGCGTAAAGATTGAATCATTAAATTTTTAACGCAATGCGCGAGGTGAGAAAACTATGAATAAAAAATTAATTTTACAAAACATTTTTAGCGGCTTGATGTTTGTCTGTCTGACGGCGGGCGCGGTTTTCGCGCAATCGTCGGCGTTCACTTATCAAGGGAAATTAACCAACGGCGGAACACCTGCAACCGGAAGTTATGAGATGCGGTTTCGGCTTTTTAATCAAGCCGAGAACGGATTTGAATTCGGAACGCCGAAAATAATCCCGAACATCGTGGTAACAAACGGAGTTTTTACCGTCAAAATTGATGTCGGCGATTGGACTTTTGACCAGAACGACCGATTTATGGAGATTGCCGTGCGCCCGCAGGGAAACGTCAATCCGTTCACGGTGCTTGCTCCGCTTCAACAAATCACACTTGCGCCAAAGGCAATTTATTCAGATACGGCGGGATTAGCCGATCATTCAGCGACATCCACATTTGCGACAAATTCGCTCAGACTTAACGGTTTGGCGGCAAGTTCTTATTTGCAAACAAACGGTAACGGGTCGGGTCTGACCAATCTGAACGGTGCCAATATTACAAACAATACGATCAACGCCTCGGCACTGTCATCGGATGCTTTTCCGAATGACCGCAATTTGTCTTTGCTTGGGTCGCTTCGCTGGGATTTACTCGGTCAAAGGGTCAGCGTGGGCAGTTTTCCCAGCGCAGTCGCTTTTGACGGAGCAAACATCTGGGTGGCGAATGGCGGCAGCGACAATGTAATAAAGTTGCGGGCGAGCGATGGGACGAATCTCGGTGGTTTTGCGGTCAGCGATGAACCCTCTGGAATCGCTTTTGACGGCACAAATATCTGGGTGGCGAATGCCGGCAGCAACAATGTAACAAAACTGCGGGCGAGCGACGGGGTAAATCTCGGCACTTTTGCGGTCGGCACTGATCCCCGCGGAGTCGCTTTTGACGGTGCAAATATCTGGGTGGCGAATCAATTTACCGATGTACACAAACTCCGGATTAGCGACGGTGCGAGTCTGGGAAATTTCGCGGTCGGCGACGGCTACGCAATCGCTTTTGACGGTGCAAATGTCTGGGTGGCGAACCCCACCGGCAACAATGTGACGAAACTGCCCGCGTTTCGTTAGATTTTGCGCGGCAAACGCACGGCAATAGGTTTGAGTCACGTTAGAACGGTTTGCGGTTTATGAACGCGTTCGGTTGATTCATTAAACAACAGCAGGAACAGCCGGACGAACAACAAGCCGGGATTAACGCTTTGAAAATCTTGGTTTGTTCGCAAAGTCCGACGGCGGAACTCGGCGAACCGAAGGAGAAATAACTATGAAGCAGACTACATCAATTCTATTTACATTAACTTTCGTCATACCGCTCGCTTGCTTATTGGCTTTGTCCGTTTCGGCGCAAACGGGCGGAAACTTTTCTATCACCGAATCGGTCATCGCGGGCGGCGGCGGAAATGCGGCGGGCGGAATATTTGCGGTTGACTCCACAATCGGACAAGCCGTTGCCGGAAACGCCATCAGCAGTGCGCCGTTTGCCGTAACTTCCGGCTTTTGGAATTTCACGCCGCTTGCGCCGTCCGCCGCAACTGCTTCCGTTGGCGGAAGAATTTTGGCGGCGGACGGCGGCGGCATCCGCAATGTGATAATTTCTCTGACCGATACTTCGGGCGGAGAAACTCGATTTGCGCGTTCGAGCAGTTTTGGTTATTACCGATTTGAAGAAGTTCCGGTCGGCGAAACTTATATCTTAACGGTTCGCTCAAAACGCTTTATATTTCTGCCGGAGACGCGGATTATAACGCTGTTCGATGAATTGACGGAGGTTGATTTTACGGCTTTGCCGCAACAGTAAAAATAACGGCTTTCGGGCTTTTATTTCAAAACCGGCGTTTATCAAATCGGCACTCGTGTTACCTACATATATTGGTAGTTACATAAAAATTTGCCGAATGATTTAATCAATATTATAAGGAGTTCTAAAATTATGAAATCTACTCGTTTTATGCACATTTTATTGACGTTCGTGTTCGCCGCTTTGACGGCAAGCGCGGCTTTCGGGCAAGGCACGGCTTTTAGCTTTCAAGGTCGTTTGAATGACGGGACAAATCCGGCGAACGGTCGTTACGATTTACAGTTTCGCCTTTATAACGCGGTTACGGGCGGAGCGCAAATCGGGGCGGAAATTTCGCGTCCGAACACGATTTTAATCAACGGCGTGTTTAGCACCACGCTCGATTTCGGCGCGGCGCCTTTTATCAGTCTGAACAATATTTTTATCGAAATCGGAGTGCGTCCGAACGGCTCGCCAAATCCTTTTACGATTCTCGGACCGCGCCAGCAATTAACAGTCGTGCCGTTTGCAATTCGGGCGGCACTCGCCACAGAAGCGGACAACGCGCAAAACTCAGTCAACGCGACATACGCGGTCAACGCGGTCAACGCGACAAATGCAACAAACGCCACAAACGCGACGAATGCAACGACCGCCGCGACTGCAACTAATGCGCTTAGTCTCGGCGGCGTTGTGGCTTCCGGTTATGCGCGGCTTAATGTCCAAAACACAGGCGATTTGCTGACTACCGGAAAATTGCAGATTACCGGAAACGCGACGCAATCCACCGATTCCAACGGTTTTGTTAAAGCGATGTTGGTGGTCAATTCCAATGGCGCAATAGTACGTTGCTACAACGGAATCACAAATTCATCAACCGGAAACTGCGGGTTCGTTATTACATTGCCTCTCTCGGGCGTTTTTCGCATTGATTTTGGATTTCCGGTTTCCGACCGTTTTGTCTCCGTTACCGCTCAATATTGTATAGGCTGTGCTTTCGGCGGGACTAATAATATTGGCGCAAATTACAGAATATTTGGTAGCACGTCATTTGAGGTATTTACCTTTCAATCAGGTTCATCTGACACCCTTCCTAGAGATTTTACGCTTATTCTGTATTGACTCTATCTGTCAAAACAAATCGTCTTGCCGCAAGCAGTTTGCAAAATGTCGGCAATTGCAAGGAGAAACTAAACAATGAAAACTCGAAAAATTAAATTTACGGCGATGTTGTCGGCAATGCTTTTCTTAACGGCGGCTTTTATCTGCCTTGCGCCCGTCAACGCTTCGGCGCAGATTCTCAAACCCGGCGAAATAATTTACAGCCGTTTGCCAAACAACATCAATTTGCCGCCGCGAGATGCAAATTCGCCGACGATTTGGGTGGTCGGGCAAGACGGCTCAAACGACCGCCAAATCACGACCGGAACACATCCGCGCATTTCGGACGACGGGCGTTTTCTGCTGTTCAAACGATTTACCAGACATCCGACTTTCAATCCGTTTGGCGGCAACGCCGATGCTTTTGTCCGCGAACTTGCCACGGGACAGGAAACGCTGATTTTTGCTTGG
>JANPDZ010000177.1:0-6516 GCA_031431735.1 Acidobacteriota bacterium
CAAATCAATGGACGTGAGGGCGAAACAGCGACTTTCTTATCGAACATTTTTGGTGAACTCGGAGTTGCGTGTAATCGGTTTCGCCCCACGTCATCTCAACCGTTGGGCGTTTTCTCGTTAAACCGAAACTATTGAAATCCAAGAATTTATCAAAGGTTTTCCGAAATCTTAAAATTAGAAAGGCGAATTATGCAAATTTACATTTACAAAAACAATCAGCAATCAGGTCCATTTGATGAAAATATAATTTTAGGCTGGTTACAAACTGGACAACTTTCGCAGTCGGACTTTGCATGCCGTCAGGGTAAGAATCAATGGCAGACTTTAGGAGAAATGTTTCTGCAAGCAAAGCCGTCTGCGGGGTTTGCAAATTTACCAAACCCATATCGACAGCCTCAACCGCAAAAGAGCGGCGGTTCAAAAATGTTACGGTTCGGAATGATTGGCGTCGGCGGTATTATGATTCTCTCTGTCATCGGCACTATCGCCTGCAGCGTGCTGTCCGGGAAGAAGGCATCCAATTTAACAACGAATCAATTATCCGATACAAATGCCAATGCCAATTTGCCTGCGTCAAAGCCAGTTGCGCTGAACGCCAAAGACTTGAAAAACAAATCGGAAGAACTTGCGAAAATGTCGCCGCCGCAGAAAATCGAGAAAAATCCAACCCTCAAGGGCAAAATCGCTATTGTCGAAAAAGATCATGAAACTGATGCTCGAATACTCGGTTTTGATTATGACGGATTGAAATATGATGGAACGACTAAGCCTTTTTATGGAATTGCTGATGCTCAATTAGCCACGCGCCCCGAAGAAATTGACACATTGATTCAAATTCTGTGCAGCAAAGGAAAACGGATTGGCAGCTATATCAACGGAAGCGAAGCCTACGCCGGTAAGTGCAAGGTTTCGATTATTGATTACAAAACTCCTTCCGTCATCACACAAAAAACATTTGTTGACAGTAAGCCGCCATCAGAAATCAGGAGAGAGAATTTGGATTTGTCTGATGTTATTTCTTACCCGTTATTTGAAATCCAAGAATTTATCAAAGGTTTTCCGAAATCCTAAAATTAGAAAGGCGAATTATGCAAACTTACATTTACAAAAATAATCAACAAGCCTGACCTTTTGAAAAAACGGCGGTTTTGGCATGGCTCAACAACGGGCGTTTCTGCCGCTTCAACCTTGTTGTTACGCTCAGTTGCCGAAAGACGACCTTGACGCTCATATTCATTGATGGCAAATCACAGGGTAAAATACAGCGTTCGTTCTGACCTTATCATCGCCGAACCGATTGACAGTTTTTTGATGCGGCAAACGTATCGCTTGAGTGAGAAGTTTTCAGACCAGCGTTTTCCATCGTTGGACAAGTTGCTGTTTCGGAAAGCACATTTGCAACCGGCTTAAGTTGAAAATAAAGTTGTATCTAGGCGACGGTTGTCGACTGAAAATAAACACACGCCCAACAATTCAATGGACGTGAGAGCGCGCACAGCGACTTTGTTATCACGTTGTCTTTTTAACTCGGAGTTGCGTGTAATCGGTTTCGCTCCACGTCATCTCAAGCGTTCGGCGTTTCGTGGTGCGATAGACGGTAGTGTCCCAATCACAATGGGCATTAAATAAAAATGGAGGTGGATGAATGAAATATAGCGATAAAGTGAAAGATTTTATTGGAAAAAAGGGGCAGTGTGAACCCAATGTTTCTGGCTTTTCTTTTTATCTGTCAAACTCGCGCAAAGTGGATACCGCAAAAGATATTGATACGATTAACGAGGTTGGGGACGACTTTGCTGTGATTACGTACAATAATCCTTATCACGGCACGAATCTTGTCGTCGTTCCATTGAGCCGACTGGTGATTTATAGCTAACACCACAAGATTGGGACACTACCCGATAGACGTATCGTGCGGACGAGATTTGGTTTTGGTGATATAATTCCGGCTATGGTCATTAGCCAAATTATCTGGAAAGACCAGTTCGTTGAGAAACTAGAGGTGAAACACGGCGTATCGGTAACAGAAACGGAAGATGTGCTTTGTTCCGAGCCGCACATTCGGAAAGTGAGCAAGGGCAATGTCAAAGGCGAAAATGTTTATGCCGCGTATGGTCAAACTGCCGGCGGACGTTATTTAGTCGTCTTTTACATTCGCAAGTTGACAGGTGCAGCGTTACCTATTTCCGCCCTCGATATGGACGACGGCGAGAGAAAATACTATGGGAAACAAAAATAAAACGAAAGACCCTTTGCCTGATTCGTTTGCAACGGAAGAGGAAGCCGGAGCATTTTGGGATACTCACAGCACAATGGATTACATCGAATACTTCGAGCCTGTGGATGATGTCATCGAGATAAAGAATCGAGTCTTCGAGGTGCAAGTTGCTGAAGATGTTTTTCAGAAGTTGCGGCAGGAAGCCAAGTCATCCCACGAATCAGTGCCAAAGGTAGTTGACCAAATTCTGCGTAAGGAATTGACCTTAGCTTGAGGAAAACTATTTTTGAAAAGGTGTATTGAAAATCAAGACACGCCGAACAATTCAATGGACGTGAGGGCGAAACAGCGACTTTCTTATCGCGTTGTCCGTTGAACTCAAACGGGCTTGGTGGCGGTTTCGCCCCACGTCAACGCCGTCGTTCGGCGGCTTCGCTGACAATTGCGTTTCGGGAAAATTTTACACGGAAACTGTATGAAGCGATTCCAACTTTTTGAGATTGGAGACCAAGCGTGGCTACCGAACAGCATCCGCGACGCACTGACCGATTATTTACAATTCGTAACTAATCGCACACAGCCATATGCGCCAATCGTTCCGCAACTTGAACACGCGCTTGCACGAACTAACGCCCGTCAAATTATTGACCTTTGTTCGGGCGGTGCGGGACCTTGGCTTTCGCTGCATCCGACAGTCCTGCAAGCGGGTTCGCTGAAAGTTTTGTTGACCGATAAATTTCCGAATGTCGAGGCGTTTCGGCGTGCCGCAGTTTTGTCCGACGGCTCAATCGGATTTGTCGCCGAATCGGTTGACGCGACCAATGTGCCGGAAGAAATGCTTGGATTTCGGACGCTCTTTGCGTCGTTTCATCATTTCAGACCAGAACAGGCTCGCGCCATCTTGAGTGATGCGATGAGCAAAGGTCAAGGAATCGGCGTGTTTGAAGCGACGCATCGTTCGGCTTTGGCGATTCTGCTGATGTTCATGACACCGTTGCTGGCACTTATTTTTACGCCGTTAATTCGTCCGTTTCGGCTTTCACGTCTGTTGTGGACATACATTGTTCCGGTAGTTCCGTTCATTATCTTGTTTGACGCAATTGTGTCTTGTCTGCGAACCTATACTCCGACGGAATTGGAAATATTATCAGCCGAAGCGTCGTCTGGAACGCAATATCAATGGGAAATCGGTGAACAGCGCGGGACGCGGCAACCGCTTCCCGTCACATATTTGCTCGGTTATCCAACCGCCGTCGAACAATTCAATGGACGTGAGGGCGAAATAGCGACTTTGTTTGGGCGTTGCGTGGTAAATTTTAGCGGGCTTGGTGGCGGTTTCGCCCCACGTCATCTCAAGCGTTCGGCAGATTCTCGTTGCTCTTTGATAGTTCGGAAATTTAACTGAACAAATGCTACAATCGCTTTGCTTGAGGTGAATTTATGATAACGATTACTTTTCCAGACCGCGAAACTGAAAAACGCGCACTTGGCTTTTTGCTTGGACGTTTCTCTGGGCGCGTCTTAAAGTCAGGCGAACATCTTGTTCCTGAAGCCGCGCTTGAGGCGTTAGCAAATCAAAACATTACTTTTACAGTTCAAGGCAAATCAACTTATGAGCAACAAATTGCGGCGGTTCGAGATACTACTCCCGCTACAATTTAATGACGGGCGCGAAGTTCCGACCGATTGGTTAGCCGAAGCGGTTTTGGAAATCGTCGAAAAGTTTGAGGCGGCGAGTTATGAAACGCAGAAAGTCGAAGGACATTGGCGGCATCAAGGCATTTTGTATCGGGACAACTTGGTAAAAATCGTGATTGACGCGGCGGACGAAGAAGCAAACCGCGAATGGATGCGTGATTACAAAACTCGTTGGAAGGAAAAGCTAGAGCAACTTGAATTGTGGCTTGTCAGTTACACTATTGACGTGGATTAAAACAGTTCTTCCAATCCCACATCTGCCGAACGGCTGAGATGACGTGGGGCGAAACAGCGACTTTCTTTTGGCGTTGTTTCTTTTCCCTCACGTTGCGTGGTGGCGGTTTCGCCCCACGTCATCTCAGCCGTTCGGCGGCTTCTTGAGTTCGACGTGCCGCCCCGAAATCAGAAATTGGTGAAGAGATTAAAATATGATGATTCAAATTAAAGCCAGAAAAAATTTAGCATTGACTACGCCTTTCGTGATACGCAACAGTCTTTTTGCTTTGTATTACTTTTCACACGGCAGAAGCGCAAGCAGATAAAACCATGACGGGCGAAGTCGCCTCTTATGTTAGGGCTGGATTTAGTTGTTATGAAAAAGGCGATAATGATTGTGCCATCAATAATTACAACAAAGCAATTGAATTAGCCCCCAACTTGGCTGGGACTTACCTCGCTCGTGGACTCGTTTATCAAAAGAAGGGCGATGTGGAGCAAGCCATAAAGGATTTTGCAAAAGCGATTGAACTGAATCCAAGTCAAGCAATTGCCTACAACTATCGTGGTGCGGCTTATTCCTCGAAAGGCAATTACGAGCAAGCTATTAAGGATTTTACAAAAGCAATTGAGTTAAATTCAAAATTTACCGATGCCTACGCTGGTCGTGGCGCAGCTTATGTTGCAAACAAAAACTACAACCAAGCCATTGCTGATTTTTCTAAAGCAATTTTGTTGAACCCAAACTTTGCTGAAGCCTACGCTGGTCGCGGGAACGCTTATTGCGCTACAAGCCTTTACGAATCGGGTATCAAAGATTTTACAAAAGCAATTGAGTTGAAGCCAAATTTTGCCGAAGCCTATGGTGGTCGCGGAGCTTGTCATGCGGATAAAGCTGATAGTTTAGCCAGAAGTGAATATGAGTTAGCTATAAAGGATTTCAGCAAAATCATTGAATTGAATCCAACTTTTGCTTTAGCCTACAACAGTCGCGGAAAGGTTTACGAGAAAATTGGTCAAACAGCGAAAGCAAAGGCTGATTTTCAAAAAGCACAAGAGCTAATGAAAAAGCCGTGATACCAAAGAGAAATGAATTACTGTCAATCGCCGCTCGATGACTATCATTGACAATGGACGTGGCGATAAACAAAACGCTTAGTTAAAGCATCCATCCAAACATAGGAGAAGAATCTGTGAAAATAGGATTCAAAGAAGGATTTAATTTCGGATGTGGTTTCAAAACAGCTTTATGGCTTTTCGAGATTATTGCATTTATTCTCTTTTGGGTAGTAGTGCTTTATTTTGTTACAAGAAAGTAAATTCCGAGAACGGAAATTGAGACTTTCCCATCACGCGCCGCCGAACAATTCAATGGACGTGAGGGCGAAACAGCGACTTTCTTATTTAGCTTGTCCGTTAAACCTTAACGGGCTTGGCGGCGGTTTCGCCCCACGTCAACGCCGCCGTTCGGCTTTTCGTGGTTGCTGACGACCAGACGCATTAGAGTAGTTTTCTCGTTTCTGTTAAACTTGACGAATGAAGCCGTCCGTTTATATCGAAACTACAATTATCAGCTATTTTACAGCTAAACCGAGCAGAGATTTGATAATTGCCGCTCATCAACAAATTACAAACGAGTGGTGGACGGATGTGCGTCCGCAAGTTGAGTGTTATGTTTCGCCATTTCTCATTGACGAAGCATCACGCGGAGATGCAACCTACGCGCAAAAACGGCTTGACGAGATTGTTGATTTTACTGTGCTTGAGGTCAACGAGGAAATTGAAGATTTAGCGCAACGGTATTTTGCGGCGTTGCAGATTCCTGAAAAGGCAAAGATTGACGCTTTTCATTTGGCGGTTGCGGCTTGGCACAAAATGGATTATTTGCTTTCGTGGAATTGCAAACATATTGCGAGCGGGCGCGTCCAAAAAATGATGTAGAAAATTAACGCTCTTCTTGGAGTTCACACGCCGATAGTTTGCACGCCCGAAGAATTAATGGAGGTTTAAGATTATGTGGGAAGACCCGATAGTGGAAGAAGTTCGCCAAGCGCGGCTTGAAATCGAGAGAGAATGCGGCGGAGATTTTCGCAAGATTTACGAGCGAGCTTTAGAAATACAGAGAAAAATTGCCGCAGAAAAACGAGTTTCCGATTCTTCCGCGAAAGCCTACAAAAAAGAAGCCTTGCTTGTAGGCTAAGACAAGCCGAGTCGAGTAGGAGAATGTCATTGCTGACACTCTCCCCTCTCAGAACCGGACTTGCGACTTTCACCGCATCCGGCTCAAGCCTTTCAAACGCTCTTTGACAAAGCGCACCAGCTACAACCACTGATTCAACAATAATAGGAAATCGTCCGTTACTACCGAAGTAGTGAGAAGCGCA
>JANPDZ010000178.1:0-2317 GCA_031431735.1 Acidobacteriota bacterium
CAAATAGATGATGCTACCCAAAAAGTTTTACCTTTTACCTTTTACACTTTACCTTAAAAACTTTTACCTTTTACTTGTTAGCGTTTGTTTTCGCAGTATTTGCCGCAGGTTTATTTTCAACCTTGGCGTTGGTGTTTGCCGTTTTTGTATTTGTATTCGCATTAGCCGGCGTATTTGTATTTGAGACGGGTTTCGGCGTTTCGACACTTGCCGGACGCGCTCCGCTCAATTCATTCGGATTAGCAACAACCTTTTGCGCCAAATTGTTCACAACCCTGGCTTCATTCATCGCAATCGCCTGATAGGAAGCCCGTAACAATTGTTTGCGCGAATTTATCAGTTCATTGGTCACTTTTTCTCGAACTCCGGTACTTTCAAGCGTCAAATCTTCATCTTTATCGCTGCGTTCCTGAAGTTTGAGAATATAAAACTTACCTTGAATCCGCACCGGAATAATGTTGCCGATCTGGAATTCGGGACTCATTAAAGTAGCGACTGCCTGCTCGGGAAATGTTTGCTTCATTTCTTCTTCGGAAATATAGCCTAAATCTCCGTTTTGGAATTTGCTTTGGTCTTCGCTCTTTTCACGGGCGAGGGTCGCAAAATCCGCTTTTTGCTGCAGTTGTTTAAGAATTTCGTTACCCTTTAAAACCGCTGATTGTTCGTCTATCGTCGTATCGCCCTCGCCATTGTTGGCAGGATCAACAACAATTGCCGCGAGTTTAACACCTTTTTTCTTGACAAAGGCTTCTTTGTTGCCGTTGTAAAATGCTTCAATTTCGCTGTCTTTCGGTGGTTCGATTTTCCCGGTAATTTTCTCAACAAGTTTTGTGATGGCAAGAGATTTTTTGATTGTGTCGCGTGCCGAAGCTTCGGTCTGTCCGCTTTCTTTCATCAATTTTTCCCACTGCTCCTGAGACATATTGCTCTGAGTTCGGGTTTTGTTGTATTCCGCCGTAACTTCGTCGTCGGTTGGAACTGCTCCTTCCTTTTCGGCTTTCTGGAACATAACTTCCTGCTGAATCAAAGTTTCCAAAATCTGCAAACGAGCCGCCGCAAGTTCAAGCGGCGAAAGTTTCGACTCTTGTCCCTGCGACTGTTGCTTTAAGGCACGTTCAACTTCTTCCATCTTAATTGGTTTTCCGTTAACGGTGGCGGCGGCTTCATCCATATTGGGAAGACCGTTTGTGTTGCCTGTAGTTCCGGTTGTTGGACAACCACTTAACATAAATAAGGCAATTGCCAAAAAGGCAACGCCGATAATAGTAAAATTCGCTTTTCGCACTATGGCTTTTACTCCTTCAAAATTGTTTCAATTGTTTCAATTATTTCAATCCACACCTCAAAATCTTGAGATGGTTATCATAACTTGACTAAACCTATGTTTATTTGTTATAAAATCTATTTTCGAGTTTTACAAAAACTCTTGTTTTATTACCTCGTTATTATTTTACTTGGAGGCTTTTAATTATTATGGCAAAACGATGCGATGTCTGCGGCAAAGGTCCGCAATTCGGAAACAATGTTTCACACGCTAACAACAAAACACGTCGTCGCTTTAATCCGAATCTGCAATCAATCCGCGTTCAGCAGCCCACGGGCGGCAACAGACGTAAGAAAGTTTGCACTCGCTGTATTAAATCCGGCAAAATTGTCAAAGCTGTGTAACTCTTTGAGAAACTACTTGTTACTTTGGTTGCCAAGCGTGAGATCTTTTTCACGCTTGGCTTTTCTTTTGGTTTCAGGTTTCAGGTTCCAAGTTCCAAGTAAAACATTCTGACTTGGAACTTGGAACCTGAAACCTGAAACTTAAACAACTGCGATGCAATCAATTTCGACCCGCGCATCACGCGGCAGACGCGCCGCTTGCACGGTCGCGCGAGCCGGTTTGTTTTCACTGAAATATTTCGCGTAAACCTCGTTCATCGCTGTAAAATCATTCATATCCGCTAAGAAAACGGTTGTTTTGACGACATTATTCAAACCTGTTCCGGCAGCTTCTAAAACTGCCGACAAATTTTTCAAAACCTGTTCGGTTTGTTCGGCAACATCGTTTGATATAAATTCGCCCGTCGCGACGTCAATCGGAATTTGTCCCGAACAAAAAACCATTCCGCCCGTTTTGACGGCTTGCGAATAAGGTCCGATGGCACCCGGTGCATTTTCGGTTGAAATAATTTCTTTCACAGTTAGTTTTACCGCTACGCAAAACCTACACAACTGCCGTTGGCACATTGCCAGTTTTGCTGTTTGCTTCCTCATTCATCGTGTCCCATAGTTATTGAAAACTTTTGGTTTATTTGACACTCCAAAGGCT
>JANPDZ010000179.1:0-2110 GCA_031431735.1 Acidobacteriota bacterium
CAGCGATTTGATGAGGCGAATGAGCAGAGTTCACGAACCGCGAATTAAATTAGCGGACGGCGGCGCGGTCGGTATCGGAGATTCAACCGCCACGTCATCGGGCGGCGGAACTTCTCCATCATCGCCGGTTCAGGTTGTCAACAATATTTACCAAACCGCAGACGGTAATATTCGCGTTGAAACAGATGTTTATCTCGATACGCCGGTCGGAAAACAGAAAATCGAAGCAATTGTCGAAGAGAAAATTTATCAGAACCGCGGAACCGGTAAGATCCCGACGGCAATCAATCGTGTCAACAAGGGACAGGGCTAAAAACTATGACAACGGCGGCTTTTGAAACAGCAAGAAACAATCCCGAAGCCTTTATGACCGGCGGCGTGGCTTTGACGTTCCCGGCGTTCGATGATTTGCCGGAGAAAAAACTTTTCCTCGGAACCCGCAATTTTGAAGGCGACGACGGCGCGCATTACGAATCGGCAATGGCAGAGATGCCTTACCTTCGTTCGCAGAAGGGTTTGGGACAAGACGGGCTCGATTTTGCAATCAATGATGCAAGTAGCATTTGGTATGAAATTCTCAAACCATATGAAGATGTCGTTGTGGATACGGAATGCGTCGCGCGCGAATTTTTGAAAACGAAAAACGATATTTTCGAGTCGGAAATAATTCTGCCCGGATTTCTTGAGCAGATGACTTTGAATGAGAGCAATTTGCAGATCCAGTTTTCCGCCGTTTCCGATCTGTCGCGCTCCGGTTTTCTGGTCGGTGGAAGAATTTTGACGCAAAGATACTGCGCGGCGAAGTTTAACAAAAACGGTTTGAAAAATCCGCTTTTCGATGCCTGCGGCTGGACGACGGCGCAGGGCGGAAATCCGCTTTTCTGTACTCATAAACTCAAAGGCGCGGACGGTTGCGAAGATCATTTGAATGATTGGCGGCTGTTTGCGGTCGAAGCTCTGACGAGCGCAGAAATTACGACGACGGCGGGCGGCGGCGGTTTTGAATACGGCGGAACGTGTTTTCCTCCGAAAACGCTTATCTGGATGGCGGATGGCAGCTATAAGCCGATTTATCAGGTCAACAAAGGTGAATGGGTGATGTCATTTACAACCGGCGGAGTTCTCGTCAAAAGAAAGGTCATAAAAACCTTTGTTCATACAGTTGATTCGCATCTCGTCTTCGATTTCGGGCAGGATCGGCAGTTAGGAGTGACGCCCGAACATCCGCTCCTGATTGCGCCGGATCTATTCAAAGGGGCGGTCGGTCTTGAGGCGGGCGAAACGGTTCGCGCGACCGGTGAAAAGGGCTGGTTTGATTTTGTGATCAGAAATAATTGGCTCAAAGAGATCAGAACCCGCGTTCATAATTTCCACGTTTGGGGAACCCATACATATTTTGTCATTGTCGGCGGAGTGAAAATCGGAGTGCATAACTCTAAATCGCCAATTTTATAAAATTATGCCGTTTGTTTTAAGAAGAAGCACCGATCGCACAAATCCGACCTTACCGGGCGGAGTCTATGGTTATTACATCACCAAAGGCTTTGGCGTGTTCTGGTATTTTGACGGCTCGCGAGTGCGGTTTGTTTTATTTATTTCTGACGGCGGACGTTACGGGATGGATCAGGTTATCGAACTTTCCTACAATGGTGCCGTCATTCCGGATACGGATTTCAAATTTCATCCCGGAACTTACACCAAACAAATTGAGCCGATTACGATAACCTCCATTGATGCAACCGCTAACACTTTCACAAAAAATGCGCATCCATTTGTAAATGATGATTTGATCCGTCTGCGCTCACAGGGCGGCGATCTGCCGGGCGGTTCAAGCAATGAAAATAAATATTTCATCGTTAATAAAACGACCAATACCTTTCAAATCGCACTGACGAGCGGCGGCAGTGTGATTGATTTGATAAGCGAAGGAAGCGGAACGATCTACGCCTGGAAGGTAAACGTCGGATGGGATGATCCGGTCCAAGGTTTGCCGGAATATTGTCCGCAGGTCAAAACGACTTTTTCAGGAATTTGCTACGTCGAAGGCAAATTGCCTTCAGCTTACAGCACTAACGAAGAACCGGATTGGGAACAATTCAGAGTCATCGGC
>JANPDZ010000180.1:0-3422 GCA_031431735.1 Acidobacteriota bacterium
ATTTCAATCGAATGATAGCAAAGCCATTTAATTATGGACATTTACAGTTCGTCTTTTGATAATCAAAAGTGCGAGGTTATTTCCACCAAGCACCACTAGTTTGGAGAAACCGTCTTTATAACATCAAGCGTCCCCGCTTGCCATGAGCGCCGAGCGCGAAAATGGCGTTTGTGAGCCTCGTCCCGTCGAAATTAACAAGGCTTTTTCGCCTCGAAGCGAGGCTCATGGCAAGCGGGGACGCTTGCGCTCCAGTCTTTAAGTTTTCGTTGACTGTCAAAAAAACTTATCACTGCGGCATTACATTTTTTTTAAAAAACCTTTACGCTTTACATAAATTGCGTTAAATTGTTAATCAACACTCTTTTTATTCGATAACAAACAAAATTTTCGATTGATTCCCGGAGGATTTTTGAAACAATGAAAAAGCTACAATTTATCATCATCCAACTTCTTGTTTTATCCGCTTTGTTTGTCATCGCCGCATTCGGCAACCCGGTTACGCAGGACACTTCTTTTAACGGCAACGGCTATAGTATCCAGACAATAGTGCCTTATCCAAACTATTCGCTGGGTCACAGCTTTGCGATCCAGTCCGACGGGAAGATCGTTCTTGCCGGAGACATCGTGCGCAACAGTCAGCAGAATGAATTCGCGCTTGTCAGGATCAATGCGGACGGAACGCTCGATACTTCGTTCGGAATCAACGGAATCGTGTCCACCGTGGTAGGCACCAGCGACAGCGCCGCGAAGGTGCGGATCCAACCTGACGGCAAGATCCTTCTGGCCGGTAAATCATGGGCAAACGGTACTGCTTATAACATTATGCTCGTTCGCTATAATTCGAACGGGACGCTCGACACGACCTTCAACTCGACCGGGTTTGTATCTTATAACATCAACGGCGAGTCCTACGACTACGCCGGCGACATTGCTGTGCAGACGGACGGCAAGATCGTCCTCGTCGGAAGCACCAATCCGAGCATTGTCGCAAACGGCGATATATTGATGATGCGCTTTAACCCGAACGGGACGCTCGACCCGACGTTTGACGGCGACGGTATTCTTCTTATCACAACCCCGTCAGGTGGCTCGGCGGGTCAGATCATTATCCTTTCGGACGGCAAGCTGCTTGTCACCGGCTATCGGAACGATGGCGTGAAACCTAATTTCCTGCTGATGCGCTTAAATCCGAACGGTACGTTTGACACTACTTTCGGCACGGGCGGCTCGACCACCACTTCGGTCAGTTCGGACCCAAACTATATATCTTCGACCGACCGGCAATCGGACGGAAAGATCGTTGTGGTCGGCTCGAATTATATTGCCCGCTACACGCCTGACGGCATACTCGACACCTCGTTCGGCACGGGCGGTTCGACGCGGGTGCTGTCGCCTTACGAAACAAACTTCATTCGGGTTACCGCCGGCGATAAAATTCTGGTCTCTTCGAGGGGAGCTTACCGCTTCACGGCGAACGGGGCGCCGGATACTCACTTTAATAACGGCGGCTTCCGACACATGGGCATTATAAATCTGACCTGCTTCTCGAGCGCGGTTGACATCCAGACCGACGGAAAGTTATTGATCGGGGGGTATTGCAGCGGGATCATTTCGAACTTTACCCTTGTTCGATTTCAGGAAACCCGTACGAAACGTTTTCTGGATTTCAACGGCGACGGTGGAACCGACATCTCGATCTATCGCCCGTCAAACGGTCAATGGTGGTATCTCGACAGTTCGAATTTGTTTTCTCAAATTGTCGCCGGGCAGTTCGGCTTGGCGACCGACCGCCCCGTTCCGGCTGATTTTACCGGCGACGGCCGGACGGACGTTGCGGTTTTCAGACCTTCAACCGGCGAATGGTTTGTTTTAAGAAGCGAAAGCGGAACGTTTTTCTCTTTCCCGTTCGGAACATCGGGCGATATTCCGATCGCCGCCGATTACGACGGCGACGACATCGCCGATGTCGCCGTCTTTCGTCCTTCGACCAACCAATGGTATATCCAGAAATCGACGGGCGGACTTGTCATCGCAACTTTCGGCAGCGTGGGCGACAAACCGGTTCCGTCGGATTATGACGGCGACTTCAAAACCGATATTGCCATTTATCGCCCGTCAAGCGGCGAATGGTGGATCAACAAAAGCAGCGACGGAAGCACTTACGCTTTTCAGTTCGGAACTTCGACCGACAAGGCGGTACCGGGCGATTACACGGGCGACAACAAGACGGACGCGGCTTTCTGGCGTCCTTCGACGGGTGAATGGTTCATTCTTCGCAGTGAAGACAACTCATACTATTCAATTCCGTTCGGGCTCAGCGGAGATTTGCCGACGCCCGGCAATTATAGCGGTGACGGCAGATTTGACTTGGTTGTTTTTCGTCCGTCAACGAATACGTGGCACGTTCAGCCGACGGGCGGCTTATACTTTTACAGAGTCTTCGGCGCGGCTGGCGACCAACCGCTGCCGAATGTTTTCGTGCCGTAATTCGATTTCGGATTGCTGATTTCGGATTTCGGATTTTCCAAACAAAAAGGCTTCGTTCAATTTGAGCGAAGTTTTTTTGTTTATGCCGTAAAAATTTTTCTTGCGATTTCGATCCGGATTTCATACCATTTGAATTACGAACTCAATAAATCGCAATGTCGGGAAAGATTTTACATATTTTTATTATTCCGGTCTTGGGCGCAATTTTATTGCTGAGCGCGGTTCAGGCGGCGACTTTGACGGTGACGAAAACTGCCGATACGAACGATGGCGTTTGCAATGCCGATTGCTCTCTGCGCGAGGCGATCGCGGCGGCAAATTCGGCGGCGGCAGACGACATTATTCAATTCGATGCGGGCGTTTTCACGTCGGCGCAAATCATCACGTTATCAAGCGGCAATCAACTCCAAATTAACAATAACGGCACTTTGGCTATCAACGGAACGGGTTTGAATCTGTTGACTGTTCGAGGCACCAATGCAAGCCGCGTTTTTTCGATCAGCACGGGTGCCAACGCGACGCTTAGCGGTCTCACGATCAGCGGCAGCAGTTTCAGCGGAAACGGCGCGGGCATCGCCAACGAAGGCGGCACTTTGCAGGTACTAAATTCGGCGATCAGCGGCAACGCTTCGGGAAATCTCGGCGGCGGAATTTTTAATAACGGCACTTTGAATGTTGCAAATTCGACGATTCTCGGCAATCTCGCCACCGGCGGCGGCGGGATTTTTAATCAATCGGGAACGGTCACGCTCAATAATTCAATCGTCAATTTTAACAGCGGCGGCGGTGTTTTCAACGATTCGGGCAATACGCTCGTTCTTACAAATTCAACCGTCAGCGACAACAGCGGCGGCGGAATCCGCAATCTTGCGGGTGCGATTTTGAACATCAACGGTTCGACCATCAACAATAATGCGTCAACCGCTTTCGGCGGC
>JANPDZ010000181.1:0-4019 GCA_031431735.1 Acidobacteriota bacterium
ACGACTTGTTTGATTTTGTAATCGGATTCTTTGATTTCAAAAGTTTTGCCGTTTCTGCTTTCTTTCTCACGTAGCGCATCCAAGCCTTTTTTGCTTGCTTTGTAACTTTCAAAACTCAGCAAAGTCTTTTCGTGAAATGCGTTGAGCATAGTCATTTCTTTGAGCAGATGGTCATTGTTTCCATCGGAAACAGAAAACCCATTCTTGTCGGCAAAGAACTTGTATTCGGCGGGAACCTCGATGGAAAATTCGCCGTTATCGCTTTGAACTCTGATCCATTCAGAATTTTGAGACTGCGCCGCAAACGAAAAAATTAACGTGAAAATTAACGAAAGCGTGAACTTAATTGAATATTTCATAACTACCATCCTGTCACCAAAAGATTCAGTGCTGATCTTAAACTGATTCTTTGATATTTGGCGTAAGCTGCCGCCGCGCGGTTGCGAACTTGTTCGTCGGTTTCGCCGCGCACCCAACCGTCGAGCGCGTCGTGCAAAATGTAGGCTTCGGGCGCCATCAGATTCGATGTCCAAAGCAATGGTTTGGCGGAAGTTTTTTTGAGTGGTGCGGAAAAATAACTGCGGCTCGCGCAAGCCAAAATTACCGCATTGCGCTCCGCCTCGTCCTTTTTCGCGGGTTGATTTTCGAGCGTGAAATCCATCAAACCGTTATGCCCGACAAAGGCGACCAGATTTGCGCTTCCCAAGATTTGTAATGTATTCTCACCGACCGCGACATTTTCGCGTTTTGCGCCTGCCAGACCTGCGAAAAAATCGTCAACCATTTCGCGCATTTTACTGCCGCGATAGGCGTCGGCAACCAGGTAAACGTTTTGCGTTTTATGTTTGAAAACAAGTCTTTCGAGGACGTTTGGCTTCGGATTCGCAATGACGGCAAGGCGCGTCCAACTTGCCGATTTCGAGAAAAAAGTTTTCACACCGTAGCTCGCGCCCCAGTAGAGATTTCTAACAGTGTCTTCGCCATTGCCCAAAAAAGCGGGAACCGGCACAATGCCTTGATTGACGTTGTCGCAGAGCGCGACGAGAACGTGAACGACCTTTCCCGGATTTTGGATTTTTGCAACTTCTTTAGGTTCCGAAACCGAGGGTTGCGGCGTTGATATTGTTTCGCCGGGCGGTTGCGCTTTCGTGCAACCTGTCAGATATAATAGCGAAATAAGCCCGGCGGCGGCGAATTTGTTTGACATCCGTTTTCCTTATCTTTCAAACTTCTATTCGCCGCAATTATATCAATGAAAGTGAAATTATAAAAACATTTGTTCTAACAATACCTTCGCCAAATTTGAAAAGATTGTAGAATCGCGTATTGTTGAAAACAAAGAGACTTTGAAAAATATAAAAAATGACCGAATAATTAAAAAGACTTCTGGAAAAAGCAGAACTTATTTTAATTATCCCGGCTCTGTTCAGTGACATCTCAGCTTACGCAATTTTTGAATTTCAGCCCGCGTAGCGGGTGTCAGCGTGTAGCCCGTAGCGCGAGCTACGGGATTAGAAAATATATCGGACAAGCCCGCGTTAGTGGGCGACAGAGGCGGAATCTGTCGCTATCTACGATAGCTCATAAATAATTATTGTCTGATTCCCGTAGCTTGCGCTACGGGCTACACGCTATCGCCATCTTCGATGGCTGAAAACGTCAATTGCGTAAGCGGAGTTACATTTAGAAAGCCAATAAAATCAACACCAAAAAACATATTTTCAGCGATCATTTTGGCGAAGGTATTGTTCTAAAGTCTGATTTTAATTCCGCCATTAAAAATTCTCCCTTCCGTATGCGTGTAAATTTCGCTGAACGTCGGGTTTTGAACGGGCGGGAAAACGACCGTTCCGAATCGGCTTTGGCGTGTGTCGGTGATGTTTTCAGCATTGATAAAAAGGCTGAATTTACCGAAAGTCTTTTCGCCGAAAATTCCTAATACCCAATAAGGCTTTGTTTTGGAACGATTACTCAGAAACTGACTGCTGGTGTAATACGCTTCAAAGCCGGCCTTAAAATCTGATTCTTTTTCAAATAACAGAGCGGAATTTAATTTGCTTTTCGGGGTCAGCGGTAAAAATTGAGTGTCCGGCAAATATCCGGCTTTCGCATTTGTAAAAGTATAACCCGCAAACAGTTTGACGATATTATATGAAGCCCGCAGATTTGTTTCAAAACCCTTGCTTTTGATTCTTTGATCGGCATTCGTAAAACGGAAAGTGCCGGTCGCGTTTGGCAACAAGACAAGCGGATTTTCGATTTCGGTGTAAAAGAACATCTGATTGAGCGAATAGGAAAACTTTTCGCCGATGGTATTTTTGTAATTGACATCAAAAGTTCCGCCGCGGCTGCGTTCTGCTTTCAAAGTATTGCCAATCGGCAAGACATTTTGGAAAAGCCGGGTTTCAGCTTCTTCGGTAAAAATACTTGGCGCTTTGTAGCCTAAACCAAAACTAAAACGACTGCTTAGATGATCGGTGAATTTATAAAGAAGCGACACGCGGGGCAAGGCAAAAGTGCCGTAATCCTTGACGGCATCGAGGCGAAAGCCGGCCTCAACAGAAAGTTTAGCGGTAATATTGAAACTATCTTGAACATATCCGCCGAATGTCGTGCGGGTTTCGTTTCGCTTGATTAAATTTGCGGTATCTGAGGTTTCCCTGAATCGGTCAAAAACCGCATTGAAGCCGAAAACAAGCGCGTGATTTTTGATCGGGTGAAAATACGAAACGTCCGTGTAAGAATTAAATTGCTGACCTTTGAATAAATAATCCGGAATTTCGATTTCACGATTAAAAAAAGCAATACTCTGTTTGGCGATGATTTTTCTGCCGCCCGAAAAATCACGGTCAAACTGCACGGTCGTAATGTTGCGAAAAGAATTATTTTTCTCGAAATACTGATGCAAGTTATCGGCTTGGCTGCGAATAACAAAAACGTCGCCGCCCTGTCGGTTTTGATACGTCGTTGAATTGCCGATCATCAAATGGGTTTTGTCGTCCGCGTAAAAGAAAATTCGCGGATTGAGATTGAACGAATTTGTTAATGGAAGCTCTGTAAAATCATCATTGTCAGCATCGTATTCTTTTTGATAATTGACCGAACCGAGAAATGTATAGCCCAGACGGCTGAATTTGCGCGAATTGAAAATCGAAAAGTCGCTGCCGAACGCGGAAGTTTGGTTAAAAATCAGATTTGTGACAGGTTCTTCTTCCGGTTCTTTGCTGATAAAATTGACCACTCCGGCAATCGCGCCCGCGCCGTAAAAAGTTGACGAAGAACCTTTGATAATTTCAACCTGTTTCAAATCAAGCGGCGGAATGTCCAAAAGGCTTAAACTGCCTGAAAAGCCGCCAAACGCGGGAAAACCATCTTTTAAGATTTGCGTGTATCTGCCGTCGAGCCCTTGAATCCGGATGCTTTGCGTGTACGAAGTTGCAGATGTTTGTTGAACCTTGATTCCCGTGCTTTCACTAAGAATCATTGAAACATTTGCCGCTCTCATACTGGTTTTTTCGTCAACTTCTTCTTCGTCAATCGCTTCAACCCGCGTCGGTTCATCGTCAATTTCCCGACCTGTGCGGGTTGTCGAGATGACAACCCCAACTTCATTGACTTTTAGAAAAACAACTTTTTCGCTTTGGTCAGCGAGTGGAAAGGTAAATTTTATTTGTTGAATCTCAAAGCCATCGGCAAAGATCTCAATTATTTGTTCGCCGTCCGGAATATTGGACAATTCGGCTTTTCCGTTGGCATCGGTTGCCAGAGAAATTTCGGTATTGATGACCGACACCTTGGCACCGGCAACGGCTTCTTTAGTTTCTTCGTTTTGAATTATCGCTTTGAAAGTATTTTGTGCGAATGAAATTTGCGCCGTCAGTAAAACGGCAAATAATATAATAAGTAAAACAAATTAAATAACATCATCCATTAAGGTAATATTGTATAAGACAATTTCGGTAATGTCGGATGCCTTAAAAGTCTTTTCTGATCAACTTCCTTCGCCAATGATGGTTGTT
>JANPDZ010000182.1:0-4410 GCA_031431735.1 Acidobacteriota bacterium
ATCATAAAAAAGGAGTTTTGATGAATTACAAAAAATAGTGAGGTTTTGGCTCAATTTAGAATCTTGAGTAAAACAGTAAACTCTGCAATATGAGTAAGTTAATGAATATACTAGAGGGGGACAAATGGGAATTGCACCCTATCGCATATGACAATCCGGGCGGAACTTTTATTAAACTCGGTGATATGATTGGGGACGGCAAAGCTGAGGCGGCGGCTTACAATCCGGCTTCTCATCTCGTTTCAATCCGGGAACCCGGCTTTGGTCCGATACGGACGGTTTCATTCGGCATAACGGGCGACCAGTTTGTGGCGGCGGATTTTGACGGCGACGGTAAAGGCGATTTGACGGTGTTTCGTCCATCGGACGGCACATGGTGGTGGCTGAGAAGCTCGGATAATGTCGTTAATGCCTCGACCTTCGGTGTTTCGGGCGATGTTCCCGTGCCGGCAGATTACGACGGCGACGGCAAAACAGACCTCGCCATCTGGCGCAGCGATTCGCAAAGTTATTTCTGGGTTTACGGCAGTCAAGCCGGAGTTTTCGCCCTGCCCTGGTGAGTTTCCGGCGATTCGGTCGTGCGCTATTAATTTTCGAAAGCGGCGTAAACATACAGTTTAAATCGGATAAAAAGGCGACTCAAAATTTGAGCCGCCTCATTGTTTTCGCCTTTTCGCTTTTTATTTACTCGGCTTTCGCCACCGCTTTCGGTGTTTCGACAGGTTCGGGGCGCGGCGTTGCCAAGCCTAAATCGTGTTGTCGCCAGAGATTTGAGACGAGCAATTCACGGATAAACGTCATTTCTTTCGGCAGACGGTCGTAGAGTTTGTAGAAAAGATCGTCGTGCATGGCGATTTCCTTGAGCCACATATCGCGGTCGAGGCTCATTACTTTGTTGAAATCTTCGCGGGTGAAATCTTCCATTCCGCGCCAGTCGAGATGTTCGTAGCGCGGCTGCCAGCCAAGCGGTGTTTCGACACCTTTCGACATTCCTCTTGCTCTTTCGACGACCCATTTCAGGACGCGCATATTTTCGCCGAAACCGTTCCAGAGGAATTTGCCGTCTTCGCCCTTGCGAAACCAGTTGACCGAGAAAATGCGCGGCGGTTCGGGAATACTGCGGCCGAAATCGAGCCAGTGCGAGAAATAATCGCCCATATGATAGCCCGCAAACGGGAGCATCGCAAACGGATCGCGGCGGACTTCACCGATATTGCCAAAGGCGGCGGCGGTCATTTCCGAACCCATCGTTGCCGCCATATAAACGCCGAATGCCCAGTTAAATGATTGCAAAATAAGCGGCACAACCGAGTTGCGTCGTCCGCCGAAGATGAATGCCGAGATTGGGACGCCTTTCGGATCGTCAAAATTTGCGTCAATCACGGGACATTGAATTGCCGGCGCGGTAAAGCGCGAGTTTGGATGCGCGGCAGGTTCTTCGCTCGCCGGTGTCCAATCGTTGCCTTTCCAGTCAATCGCATGGGCGGGTTTGTCGCCGTCCATTCCTTCCCACCAAACGTCGCTGTCGTCGGTCAGCGCGACATTGGTGAAAATCGTATTTTCTTTGACCGATTCCATCGCGTTCGGATTCGTTTTGTAGTTCGTTCCCGGTGCTACGCCGAAAAATCCCGCTTCCGGGTTGATCGCGTGGAGTTTGCCTTCTTCATTTGGCTTGATCCAGGCGATGTCGTCGCCGACGGTCGTCACTTTCCAGCCTTCTTCCTGAAAAGGCTTCGGCGGAATGAGCATCGCAAAATTGGTCTTGCCGCAAGCCGACGGGAAAGCCGCGCAGACATAATCTTTCTTGCCGTCGGGCGACTCGACGCCGACGATCAGCATATGTTCGGCAAGCCAGCCTTCATCGCGTCCGATGGTCGAAGCGATTCTCAAGGCAAGGCATTTTTTACCCAAAAGCGCGTTGCCGCCGTAGCCCGAACCATAACTGGCGATCGAGCGTTCTTCGGGAAAATGGACGATATATTTGTCTTTCGGATCGGGCGAACACGGCCATTTGACATCTGCTTCGCCTGCGGCAAGCGGCATTCCGACCGAGTGCATACAATGCACAAAATCGCCATCGCCAAGGGCTTCGAGCGCTTTGTTGCCCATCCGCGTCATAATGCGCATATTGACGGCGACATACGGCGAATCGCTGATTTGCACGCCGAACTGCGAGATCGGCGAACCGATCGGTCCCATACAAAACGGGATCACATACATCGTGCGTCCGCACATCGCGCCGTCAAATTTGGCGTTTAGCAGCGTTTTCATTTCCTTTGGGTTCATCCAATTGTTGGTCGGTCCGGCATCGCCTTTCGCCAGCGAACAAATATATGTCCGGTCTTCGACCCGCGCCACGTCCGACGGGTGCGAACGCGCCAGAAACGAATTCGGACGCTTTTCGGCGTTCAGACGGATAAATGTGCCGGCAGCGACCATTTCTTCGCACAGACGGTCGTATTCTTCCACAGACCCGTCGCACCAATAGACATTGTCCGGTTTGCAATGCTCGGCGGTTTTCTTTACCCATTTGATTAATTCTTTGTTTGTGACATTCGACGGAATGTTTAAATTTGTCATAAATTTTTCTCCAAAAATAGCTTTATAAAAATTGTGTTGTTAAATTTTTTACTGCCAAACTAACGCAAAAATCTGAATTTAGCAATAAATTAATAGATGTTGTTCAAGATTAAGAACGCTCGGTCAAAGATAAATTAAGCAGTTCATAACCATATCTTATCACAAGATAAATTTATTCAAAGTTAAAAAGTTTTATTGGAATGATTTTCTTAGGTTTTGCCGGATGGTGTGGAAAACGATCGCCATGATAATTATGATGCCGCCTAAAATCGCCCAATTGCCCGGACGTTCGCCGATGAAGAGAAAAACCCACACCGGATTGAGCAGCGGTTCGATAAAACCAATGATGCTTGCGTCCAATGGGCGGGTTCCGCCGGTGACGCCTTTGATGAAGAGAATGTAGGAAATTCCGATTTGAAAGATGCCGAGAAAACCGACCGCTAAAATATCGGTCAAAGTAATTGTCGAAACGGCCGCGATACCCGACGGAAGAGTAATCAGCGCAAGCAAAAAGTTTCCGTAGATAACCGTGATCGTCCGGTTCATCGTTTTGGCTTTCGGGTGGTTCAGGAGCAAGATGTAAAGTCCCAAAAACACGCCCGAACCGAGCGCGGCAATATTTCCCTGATAATCGTCAATCCGCAGCTGCCCGACGAAAAACAAACTCATTCCCACCAAACAAATGACGACCGTCACCAAATCCCGAAAATGAAATTTTTCTTTGATCACGAAAGGCGCGAGAATCAGAATATAGATCGGTGCGGTATATTGCAGAAAAATCGCGTTGGCGGCGGTTGTTTTCTTGGTCGCCCAGACGAAAAGAAAAAGCAGAGCGGCGTAAAAAATCGAAGTCAAAATGCCGAAACTGTTAATTTTTAAACCTTTTTTGTAAGTTAAAGCCGCAACCGTAATTGCCGCCAGAAGCGAACGGAAAAACGTTACCTGATAAGCATCAAGTGTGGTGAGCTTAATAAAAAGACCGCCCGTACTCCAAAGCAAAACCGCCAGCAGAATATAGGCAAGCGGCGGAAAGTTCGGAGAGTTTTCCGTTTTATTCATAATCCGTTAATTCTAATACAGTTAGCGGCAATTTGCGCGGAAATGGATTTTAATGTTGGAAAATTTCGGCGAAAAAAAATTACAACCGCGAGAAAACTTTTTGCTTCATATAGTATCAATTGCCAAATTCATTGGTAAAATTCCGTGATTTTGGTTCACTCAAAATTAAGATAAAGTTAGAGGAGAAAAAATGTCTAAAAATTATTTCCAAGCCATTGCGGTTGCGTTCGTATTTGTTCTGAGTTTTGTATTTACCGCTTCCGCCCAAACATCGCCGGACCATTTTCCGAATATCAAAATTATAAATTTCGGTCAGATGGACAAGCGTTTTTTTCGCGGCGCACAACCGTTGCCGGACGATTATCAATCATTAAAAGATTTTGGAATCCAAACGGTTATTGATTTGCGAAACGACCCGACGGATTACGAAAAATCGGCGGTTGAAGCACTCGGGATGAAATATGTCAATATTCCGATGAGCGGTTGGAAATATCCTAAAGCCGAATATATTGAAGAATTCTTAAAACTCGTCAACGATTCGGAAACCGGTAACTTTTTCGTTCATTGCAAGGCGGGCATTCATCGCACAGGCATTGTCGGAGCGGTTTATCGTTTTACGAAATACGATTGGGGCTATGAACAATCGTATAAAGAAATGAAGAATTATAATTTCTCCAGCGGTTTAGTCCACGGCAGATTAAAGACTTTTGTAAAGGATTATGCCGAGAAAATGGAAATCGAAAAAGCCAAATTGCCCGTAGGTCAAAATAC
>JANPDZ010000183.1:0-8265 GCA_031431735.1 Acidobacteriota bacterium
TTTTATTTAAAAATTTCTCCATTTAAGTGTAAAAAAAAAAGGTTTGGTATTTTATCTGTGGGCTTTGTTATTTTTTTTTTTTTTACATCTCACACCTCACCACTTATAACTGACCACTAAAAAAATGTCAAAAGCAAAAACAGCAAAATCGAAAAAAACAGATAAGAAATCAACAACTAAAACAGCAACTTATTACAACTATATCGGCGGCGAATGGGTCAAGAGCGCGTCGGGCGAATGGTTTGACAATGTCAATCCGGCGGACACGACCGACATCATCGGACGTTTTCCGAAATCAAACGCCGAAGATGTGGCGCGCGCGGTCGCGGCGGCGAAATCGGCGGCGACGCGTTGGCGGCGAACGCCCGCGCCGAAACGTGCGGAGATTTTATTTCGTTTGGCGCAGATTCTTGAGCGCAACAAAGACGCATTCACCCGCGATATGACGCGTGAAATGGGCAAAGTCTTAAAAGAAGCCGGCGGTGACGTGCAGGAAGCAATTGACTGCACATATTACACAGCGGGCGAAGGTCGCCGTCTTCACGGCTTTACGACTCCGGCGGAAATGCCGAATAAATTTGCGATGTGCGTTCGTCAACCGGTCGGAATTTGAGGTCTGATTACGCCGTTCAATTTTCCGATGGCGATTCCTTCGTGGAAATTGATTCCCGCGCTCGTCTGCGGAAACACGGTCGTCATCAAATCGGGCGAAGATGTGCCGCTTTCGACGATCAATCTCGTCAAAGCGTGTGAAGAAGCCGGAATTCCGAAAGGCGTGATAAATGTCGTCAACGGATTTGCCGAACCGGGCGAAGCGCTTGTTAATCACGAGGACGTTCGTTTGATCTCGTTCACGGGTTCGACCGACACAGGCAGAATTATCGCCGAACAATGTGCGCGAACCAACAAGATCGTGTCATTAGAGATGGGCGGCAAAAACGCGATCATCGTGATGGACGATGCCGACATTGACAACGCCGTCGAAGGCTCGTTGTGGGGCGCGTTCGGCACTTCGGGGCAACGCTGCACGGCTTCGTCGCGGCTTGTTGTTCACAAAAAGGTCTATAAAAAATTCTGCGACAAACTCGTTGAAAAGGCGCGGAAATTAAAGGTCGGTAACGGACTCGATCCGAAAACGGAAGTCGGGCCGGTCATCAATCAACAAGCGATGGACAAGATCCTGAATTACATCGAGATCGGCAAGAGCGAAGATAAAGCGACGCTCGCGTGCGGCGGCAACCGTCTGACAAAAGGCGAATACAAAAACGGCTATTTTATCGAACCGACCGTTTTTACGAATGTCAAACGCAACGACCGGATCGCGCAGGAAGAAATTTTCGGTCCCGTGACGGTCGTCATACCGTTTGAAACTCTGGACGAAGCGATTGATATTGTCAACGATGTCAAATACGGCTTGTCGTCGGCGATTTACACGCAGGATGTCAATCAATCGTTCTACGCGATGCAGGAACTTTACACCGGCATCTGCTATGTCAATTCGGCAACGATCGGCGCGGAAGTTCACTTGCCGTTCGGCGGCACCAAAGGCACCGGCAACGGTCACCGCGAAGCCGGAACGCAGGTTTTGGACATTTTCTCGGAATGGAAATCGCTCTACATAGACTATTCGGGCAAACTGCAAAAAGCGCAGATTGACGAAGTGGAGATTTACCTCAAATTGTAAGAGCCTATATTAAACAAGGCAAACTAAAAGGGAAAAAATTCTCCGAGAGTTTATTGAAAGCGAGAAAAGTATGAAGAAGCAAATTATGCAAAATAGTAAGATGGTTACGATGATTTTTTTATTTTTGGTTTGCCTTGCTCTACCAAATCAAATATTCCCCCAAAGTGATCCCGAACAGGAGTCTCTAAAGGGGTTTGACACCTTAAAGGTTGTAGTTGAACACCTAGAGCCTGATTTAGAACAAGCAGGGCTAACCAGAGATCAAATACAGACAGATGTTGAGATAAAACTGCGCCGCGCTGGATTTATTGTCAAGGGTAAAAATGAAGTCTTTTTTCCATACATTTATTTATACATTCAGTTAACTTCTTTTGAAAAGAACAGCGGTTTTGCGTTTAATATCGCAATTTCATTGAAACAAGAGGTTTCTCTATCAAGAAATAAATCAGTATCTCTCCTATCCGCTACTTGGGATACAAACATAACTGGTTATTTACCAAAATCTGATGTTGGAAAACTTCGGGAGGCTATTTTAGCCCAGGTTGATTTATTTATAAATGATTACCTCAAAGCTAATGGTCGAACATCAAATCAAAGCGATGAATTAGGAAAATTTCTTGAAGAGATTAGAACGCCGACCACAATTAAAAAAAACAAACAAGATGATTCACCTTTTACCGCTGTTTATGTGGGAGGGAATAAACCGCCGGAAGTTGAAGTTTTTAATGATTCAGATAAAACGCTTTATCTAGATTTAGGACAAGGAGTTATGACTCCTTACAAAATCCCCAGTAAGACCAGTCGGAAGATGACTCTGATTGAGGGAAATTATAATTTTAAAGCTACCGCTTTTAGAGTGCGATCTCTCGAAGGAACACAGCTATTTCGGAAAGGGTATGTATATCGATGGAAATTCACTATTATTACGGTTCCAAGATAGCCAAAAGTAAACATCAAAAAGCGCAGATTGACGAAGTGGAGATTTGATATATAATGGGCAGAATTATTTGTTCGGTCGAAGTTGAAAATGTAACCGACTCAACCAAAAGGTTAGAATTTAATGCTTTAGTAGATACAGGCGCATCCTTTTTGACTTTACCGACTGCCTGGAAAGAAAAATTTGGCGATTTGCAGGTAATTCGTGAAGTCGAACTCGAAACAGCAACACAGGCAACCGTCAAAGGCGAGATTTGTGGACCGGCGAAGATACAAATTACCGGATTTGCGCCAATTTTCGGTGAAATTTTGTTTATAGAAATGGAACCGGACGACGGGATTTATGAGCCATTGGTCGGTTATATCGTGCTTGAATCGAGCCAAGTCGGTGTTGATATGATCGGACACCGGCTTGTTCCAATCAAATATATGGATTTGAAATGATTCAAAGTCAAAAAACTGCGGATTGGGATTTAGCCTGATTCGCAGTTTTTATTACTGCACTTCTTGGGGAACAGAGAGAATTATTTGAGAATTAGGCGCGACAAAAAACTCGACAAAATCGCCTTTTCTAAAACCCGACAAATATTGGTCTTCGGAAAGCTCGAATTTAAACCCTTGAACCATCATTGAATATTTTAAGTTTAAAGGCGCATAAGAATTTGCGATCTGACCGGACAATGTCCCACCGGTTCTTTTTTGCCCAACCTCGATAATATCTTTACTCTCGATCGGCGCGACAATTCTTCGCTTCTTTCCATCCTGAATATCAAGCACGACCTTTTTATCGTCATCCGGTCCCGCGCGGATAAGCATTACCCCGGCAAGCAAAAATAAAACTGAAACTACTGCCGAAACAAATAACAATAAATAAGAGCTGATGAAAAAAACGTAAGCCAATAATGCCGTGACCACAAAAAATATGATCATGATAACTCCGCAGCCAAAGTAATTGGTGGTTTTTTTAGCTTCCAGTATTTTCAGGTCTTCAGCCGTCAGCGGGACTAATTCGTCAATAGCTTCCATACAATTGAATATTTATTTATCGAATTTAATTAAAGTTATTTTATGGTTGTTTTGCGTAATTATCAATGAACACGACACCTTTTCAAAATTCGGAATGCTTAAAGGTCTTTTGATTATTTTCGTTTGAACGCTTGGAAGTTTATCACGAAAAAACAAAAAATCAGGCAAATAGTTTTTCCAAATCTCAGATCAAGAATCGAAAAACGGCGCAAATCATTGTAATGCCTCAGTGATAAGTTTTAGCGACTGGAGCGCGGGGCGTCCCGCTTGCATACGTCGCTGAGAAGCGGCGTCAAACGCTTCGATTCCTAAGAATATTGAAAGAAAATGAAAGATTTGAGCGTTTTTCAAACGCTATGCAAGCGGGGACGCTTGCGCTCCAGTCCTTAAAACTCATTACTGACGCATTACAAATCATTGATAAAAATACTTGCGCGGTTTTTCAATCGGGACAAAACAACGTAAAATCAAGACTATTGTTTTTATTTATCAAAGTATAATTCTGGAGAGTTTATAAAATAATGAAAATCGGATTACCGAAGGAAATTAAAGATAACGAGTATCGTGTCGGTTTAACACCGGCGGGCGTCAACGCGCTCGTTCACGCCGGACACGAAGTTTTTGTGCAGAAAACAGCGGGCGAAGGCTCGGGTTTTACTGATGATCTTTATGTCAAAGCGGGCGGTGCGCTGCTCGACACGGCGGACGAGATTTGGCAAACGGGCGATATGATCGTCAAGGTCAAAGAACCGGTCGCGCCGGAATATCCGCGAATGCGTGAAAATCAATTGCTTTTCACCTATCTGCATCTTGCGCCGGAACTCGAATTGACCAAGCAGCTGCTCGAAAGAAAAGTAACGGGCGTGGCTTATGAAACGATCACCGATAAAAAGGGAAGTTTGCCGCTACTGACACCGATGTCGGAAGTTGCGGGCCGAATGGCGGTGCAGGTCGGCGCCACCTATCTCGAAAAAATGAACGGCGGCAAAGGAATTCTTCTCGGTGGTGTGCCGGGCGTTCCGGCGGCGAATGTCGTCATCATCGGCGGCGGAATCGTCGGCACCGAAGCCGCGAAAATGGCGGTCGGTTTGGGCGCGAAAGTGACGGTCATTGATATTAATCTCGACCGTTTGCGCCAATTAGACGACATCTTTTTGTCGAAAGTTCAAACGCTCGCATCTTCTCGCTACGCGATCCACGAAGCGATCTCGCATGCTGATCTGGTGATCGGCGGCGTGTTGGTTGTCGGCGCGGCGGCTCCGAAGCTTGTTACGCGCGATATGTTGAAAGATATTCCGAAAGGTTCGGTTCTCGTTGATGTGGCGGTTGACCAAGGCGGCTGTTTTGAAACGACACACGCGACAACGCATTCAAATCCGACATTTTACGAAGAAGGCGTGCTCCATTACTGCGTCGCAAATATGCCGGGCGCGGTTCCCAGAACTTCGACATTTGCATTAACCAATGCGACTTTGCCGTATGCTTTATCTTTGGCAAACAAAGGTTTTGAACGCGCAATCGCCGACGATGCAGGACTCAAGGAAGGCGTCAATACTTACGCCGGAAAATGCACTTATGAAGCCGTCGCGACTTCGCAAAACATCGAATATACGCCGCTTGATTCGATTCTTGACGGCGCGATGAGCGCGAAAAGCTAAAAGTTAAGAGTACAAACTTCAGTTTGTCCGCCAGCGAAGCGCGGCGGAAATGACAAACTAAAGTTTGTACTCTGAACAGTTAAATTTATGCCGAAAAAATCCGCGAGAATGAAGGTTTTACTTGTTGTTTATGTCCTCATTCTCGCGGTTATTATCTTTCTGGCCGACCGCAAAGGCACCCGCTATTTGCTGAATTTTGTCGGCAATATTCCATACGGCGACAAACTCGGGCATTTTTGTTTGATGGGCGGTTTTTCGTTTTTGCTGAATCTGGTTTTAGATGCGAGAACGATAAGTGTGTGGAAATTAAATTATTTACTCGGAAGTTTGATTGTGCTGGTGATTGTCACGCTCGAAGAACTTTCGCAGATTTTCGTTCGCGGACGCACTTTTGATTGGGGCGATCTGGTCTTTGATTATCTTGGAATTCTTCTTTTCGGTGAACTCGCCAGATTTATTTTGAGGCGGAAAAAGCAAACTTAAAGAAGCTTTTTCAAAGCGGACAAAAGCTGTTCTTTAAGATTTGTGTCTTTGAGCAAAAAGATGTCGGCTAAATTGTTATCGGTATTATTTTCGGCAAGTCCGCTCAAAATTATGCAGGGAATTTTCTTTTCGGCAGATTGGGCGCGAATCATCCGGCAAAGGTCGTAACCGCTCATATTCGGCATCATTGCGTCGGCGACGACGGCATCAATTTCCGTTTCGAGGGCGATTTGCATTGCTGCCAAACCGTCTTCAGCAGAAAGCACGTCAAAGCCTGCTTTCTGTAAGATGATTTCGATAAAACGCCGCATTGAAGAATCGTCTTCGGCGAATAAAATTTTCTTTTTTTTGAGGTTTGTCATAAAACCAGTCAAACTTTTCCCTTCAAATTATAGTAAATAAATAATTTGTGGGCATAAAATTTATGTAAGGAAGATACTTTTAGATTAAAAAACTTAACAGCCATTTGTCAACAACTTTAAACTAAACTTATCAAATATTTATGTATGAATTCGCCGTTACGCCGGCTGTCACACAATTAAGACGCGCCGGAGTCATCATCACGGAAATCACGCCGGAATCTTTGGCGGAAGAATTAGGCCTGGAAACAGGCGACCGAATCGTTAAGGTCAATGGTCGGTCAGTGCGCGATTATCTCGATTTTCGCTTTCAGACGGCGGGCGAAACCGAACTCGATTTCACGGTCAAAAAATCAAACGGCGAAACCTGGGAAGTCGAACTCGAACGCGACGAGGGTGAAGATTTCGGCCTGATGTTCGAGCAGATCGTTCCGCGCCAATGCGCCAACGAATGTCTTTTTTGTTTCTGTAAAGGCAATCCCGAAACGGCGCGCCCGTCGCTTTTTGTCCGCGACGAAGATATTCGTCTGTCGTTTCTCTACGGCAATTACACGACGCTGTCTTCGATCACGCCCGACGAAATGAAACGCATTGTCGAACAGCGTCTGTCGCCGCAATATGTTTCGGTACACGCGACCGATCTAAAAACCCGCGCTTATCTTTTAGGCGTTGACGAAAAACGCGCCGACATCTTTGATAAACTTCAGACATTGCTCGATAATGACATCGAAATTCACGCACAAGTCGTTCTTTGTCCAACAATTAACGACGGCGCACAGCTTGAAAAAACCCTGCGAGATCTGGCTTCGCATTATCCGCGCATTGTTTCAACAGCGGTCGTTCCGGTCGCTCTGACGCGTTACAACACGGACGAAAGATTAACCAAAGTGACGCCCGAATTTTGCCGCCAAACGATCTCGGAAGTCGAAAAACTGCAAAAGGAATTTCGCAAAAACCTCGGCGTGACATTTGCTTTTCTTGGTGATGAAATTTACATCAAAGCCGGATTTCCGATCCCTTCGCGGCGGCATTACGGCAATTACCCGCAAATCGAAGACGGTGTCGGAATGATCCGTTCGTTTCTAAATTCGTTTGAGAATCTACTGAAGAAAATTCAAAATTCAAAATTCAAAATTCAAAATTATTCGGATAAAAACGTCAGAACACACGAATTAGCGATCAAACCGAAGAAACGAAATCTGAAATCCGAAATCCGAAATCCGAAATCATTAAACGGAACAATTTTAACGGGCGAAATGTTCGCGCCGATCCTCGCCGAACAAATCGCAAAACTTAATTCTGTAATTGGCTCAAAACTTCGCGTATGGGCAGTTCCGAACACATATTTCGGCGGCGATGTCGCGGTTGCGGGACTTCTCACGGGACAGGATTATCTCGCCGTCAAAGATAAAATCGAGGGCGATTTTGTGATCATTCCGAAACATACGATTAAATCTGACGAACCGATTTTGCTTGACGGTATGGCGTTTGACGATTTGAAGGCGCAATTTAATGTTCCGATCTACGATATGGATGTTCAGGAATTTATCAAGCAATTTTTAAACTGAATTTTTGACCTCGATGATTTCCGCCGCGATGGAAACGGCGATTTCTACCGGTGTGCGGCTGTTGATCTTTAAACCGATCGGTGTGCGGATTCGGGCGAGCATTTCTTTGTCGAAACCTTCTTTTTCAAGATTTTTTAGAAGCGTTTTCATCTTTGCACGGCTTCCGAGAACGCCGAAATATTTGAATTCTTTATTAAAAAGTGCGCGAATTACAATCTCATCGAATTTATACCCGAGCGTCATCACGACAACGTAAACATTTTCACCTGACTCAATAAAATCGCCGATTTTTTCATAAGATTCGATAATTTTTTTCTCGTGAACAAACTCGTTTTTCGCCAAAGTATTCAAATCCGCACGATCATCAAAAAGCGTAATGTAAAAATCCATCTTCGACATCAATTCCGAAAGCGCAAGCGCACAATGCCCGCCGCCGATGATAAAAAGTTTGTTTTTGTAACCGAGCGATTCCTCGTATAGAAATTCGTTTTCACTCGTTTTTTCAAATTTGAAATTGTCGTTCTGAGTCCCGTCTTCAGACGGCTTTTCCG
>JANPDZ010000184.1:0-4647 GCA_031431735.1 Acidobacteriota bacterium
ACCACTGACCACTATTTAGATTCTTCGGCTTTCTTTCCGATAATGGCGCTTTTGCCGATTTCCAGAAACGTTTTTTCCGCGCTCTGGATAATAAAACTTGTTTCCCTGACTTCTTTGATCCTGCCGATAATACCGCCGCTGGTCACAACCTCGTCGTTGATCTTCAACGAGGTAATCATTCCCTGCAGCTTTTGCTGTTGCTTTTGCTGCGGACGAATTAGGAGGAAATAAAAAATCCCGCCTATTAACAGGATTGGTAAAAAAATTCCAAATCCGCCAAAAGCGCCACCGTCATTTTGAAAAAATAATAGAAATATACTCATTTGTTTTTAATGTCGAAAAGAAAAAGGCAATTATGACAAAGTAACATCAAATTATCAAAGCAGAGATAATTATTTACCCAATTGTTCGACAAAATCTTTGTATTTTTTGCTTTGCAAGCCTTTTTGTAAATCGCTCAACACTTTTTGCAGATTGTCTTTGAGCATCGCTTGAACATTTAATCTTAAACCTGCAAAAACTTTGCTTTCGATAATTCCCTGTTTATTCGTTGCAAGCCTTTCATATTTGCTATTTTTCAAACTAAACCAATCAATCTGCTCGTCCAAAACCCGCCAAACGATGTATTCCTGCACGCCTTTTTGCTCATAAATCTCAAGTTTGTCGTGTAAATCGTAAGAAGCCGTGCTGGAGGCGATTTCGACAACCAGTTCGGGCGAACCTTCCAAATAATCATTGTCATTCACCCAGGATTTTCCGCCGCGATTTTCTTCAATTCGCAAAACCGCGTCCGGCTGCGGTTCATAATTTTCGTTGGCGATAAAAGTTGTGTTATCCAACAACTTAACGCCTTTTGTTGACAAAAAATAAACGCCCAAACAACTCATTATCAAACTGTGCGGTTCTCCATGATTTCGGACTCTGACAGGTGAGGACAGATAAACGACTCCTTTTATCAATTCGGCTTTGACATTTTCGGGCATCGCTTCATAACGTCGGTGAAATTCTTCGCGTGTCAATCGGTCGCCGTTCTCAAGCAGCGGAATTTTCGGGAAAGTATAATTTTTCGATTGTGATAAAACTTTGACGGACATAGCCTAATTATTACTTAATTTTGTCAAAAATTCACGCCTGAACTCACCGAATTCACCAAGTTTGATAGAATCTCTTACCTTTCGCATCAAGTCAAGGAAGAACGCCAGATTATGATGAGAAATTAAGATTGCCGCCAGCATTTCACCTGTTTGATATAAATGTCTGAGATAGCCGCGCGAATATCTCTGACAAACCGAACACGGACATTCCGCGTCCAAAGGCTCTGGATCACGCGCAAATTTTGCATTGCGAATATTTATTTTTCCGTGCGATGTAAATGCGCTGCCCGTCCGTCCGTTGCGCGTCGGCATTACGCAATCAAACATATCAATGCCGCGCGTAACTGCCTCAATCAAATCTTCGGGCGTGCCGACGCCCATCAAATAACGCGGCTTTCCGGCAGGCATTTGCGGCGCGAGAAACTCCAAAACTTCATACATCACCGATTTTTCTTCGCCGACGCTCAAACCACCGATCGCATAACCGTCAAAACCGATCGCCGTCGTCAATTCCAAACTTTCTCGTCTTAAAGGCAAATGCCCTGCGCCCTGAACAATCCCGAACAACGCTTGCTGACCGGACAACTGAGGGATGAGGGATGAGGGATGAGGGATGAGTAAATCAGAATCAGTTTCTTCCGATTCATCCCTCATCCCTTCGCCCTCATCCCTCAAAAATCCGCCTTCATCCCTCAAAAATCCGCTGTCCATTCCCTCATTCTGCAATTCGTCAAAGCGGATTTTTGAACGCGCCGCCCAGCGTGCCGTCATTTCAAGGCTTTTGCGCGTCTTGTCAAAACCGGCGTCGCCCGGCGGACATTCATCGAAAACCATGACGATCTCCGCGCCTAAAGCGGCTTGGACTTCCATCGAGACTTCGGGCGAAAGAAATTTCTTGCTGCCGTCAATATGCGAGCGAAATTCAACGCCTTCTTCGGTCAGTTTGCGTAATTCGGTCAAAGAAAAAACCTGAAAACCGCCCGAATCCGTGAGTAGCGAACGATTCCATGTTGAAAATTTATGAAGTCCGCCAAGTTCGCGGATAATTTCCGCTCCCGGACGAAGAAAAAGATGATAGGTATTTCCTAAAATAATCCGCGCATCAAGCTCAGTTTCGAGCCATTCGTAACGCACGCCTTTGACCGTGCCTTGTGTTCCGACAGGCATAAAAACAGGCGTTTCAATCACGGAACGCCTCGTTCGTAAAATTCCTGCCCGCGCTTCGCCGTCCTGCGCGATAATTTTCCAATCAATCGGTTTCATAAAAATTTTAACGCAAAAGCACAAAGACGCAGAGTTTTAAAAATTACTTTATCATTGCACCTCTGCGCCTTTGCGTCTTTGCGTTAAAAATTATTTGCGCCTTCCAATCAACGCCCAGATATTAGTTGAGCCGACTGCTGTTTCCGAAGCGATTTTGCCGTTTTCATTGATCAAGACTGCCGAAGGTGTTCCGTACATTCCGAATTTTTCAGCCATTTTGTAGCCTTCGTCAAGCACAATGGGAGATTTTAGCCCAATTTCTCTGTGTTCTTCCACATCGCCCGCCGAAAAGACCAGCAGATTTGGGTCATCAACGCCTTTTTCGCGGTCCCATTCCTGCAAATCACGAATCATCGAAACGCAATGCGGGCAAGTCGTACTCCAAAAAGCGACGAGCGTCTTTTTGCCCTGAAAATCTTTTGCTGTAATTTCCTTGCCGTCGAGGTCTTTCAGAGTCAGTTCGGGAACGGTTTCACCGATCTTTATTGAAGATGCGTTGCCATTTGCCACAAAGTCAATCGGTTTTTCGGAATTTTCTTCCTTGATCTTTTCGATCAGTTCACGAATTGAAGTATCTCCGGCTGCCGAATGCGAAGCGATCATTCCGTCACCATTGATCAAAATCGCGGTTGGTGTCCATTTCGCCCGAAAAGTTTCGGCAACTTCACGATCTTTTTGTAATAGAATTTGTTTAAAACTCTTGCCGCCGAATTTTTCCGCATTTTCAGACGCTTTTCCGCTGCTAATAAATACAAAATCAACTTTTTCTTTGAGTTCATTCTGCCATTCTTCAATTTCCGGCAAAAGTGCCTCGCACGGATTGCACGTCGCGCTCACAAAGAACAACATTATCGGTTTTTCTTTTGACAAAAGGGTTTCGAACGACACTTCCCGACCGCTCAAATCAGGCAGAGCAAAGTCAGGCACGGGCGCACCGATCGGCAACCCGTCCTGCGGACTACCCGCGTCTTCGCGTTCAACATTATGGTTGCCGCCTTCGTGCGAAACGAGTTCGAGAATCTCGATGCGCCGCATAATCAGCGTCTGTTGTTCGGAAATCTTCTTGAGATAAAACACGACTGCGCCGAGCAGCCCGATCGTTGCTAAACCTAAAATTAATTGTATTGCCATTTCTCCATTTAAATCCGTAAAACTTAAACCTTGATATTCAGAACCCCGGGCGACCAGGAAAAAAGCAAGTATCGCAAAAATAATGTTGCGAATCAAACTCTTCTTTGAAACAGGTTCGCTGTGAATCGCGCCGAAACAATGACAATGCGGCGCATTGCCCTTGGCGATCTGCCAAATCATTCCGCCGATAAAAACCGCGAGAATCAAAACGCCGCCGATTGCGCCGAGCCACGCCGTCGTCACCGGCAAAAGCAAAAACGCGATCAACAACTCGGCGATCGGCAACGCAATCGCCAAGGCACGCGCAAAATCTGCGGGAACGCCGAAATCTTTGACGGCTTTTTCCGAGCCGCGCAAATCAAGCAGCTTGCCGATTCCCGCCGCCGCAAAAACCGTGAAAAGAAATATTCTGATAAATAATAAAACTGTTTCCATTTCTAATAAATTTTAACGCAAAGACGCGAAGACGCGAAGACGCGAAGAAAAATTTTTATAAAAAACTTTGCGCCATTGCGGCTTTGCGGCTTTGCGTTAAAAAAATCAATCCTTCTTTTTGTTAATTTTGTGTTTCTCTTTAAGGCGAAGCGGCGTCGCGAAAAATTCAAATTCCTCGCGCAGACGATTTTCGATATATCTTAAATATGAAAAATGCAGTCCGGCTTTCCCGACACCGCCCGATGTAAATAAAACAAACAGCGGCGGACGAAGTCCGCCCTGCGTGATGTATTGAACTTTGAGACGCGAAAATCCGCCTTTGACCGGCGCGGGCGCACCGCCGCCTTTCGGTTGCGAAATGTTCTCTTCAAAGAATTTGTTGAGCTTCGCGGTCGCCACGCGCAGATTCCGAGCTTCGTTTGCCTTGACGACGAGCGGCAAAATATTCGTCACGCGCTGACCGGTCAAGGCTGAAATTGTGACCATCGGCGACCAATCGAGAAACTTCATCTTCTGGCGCAGATCGTCTTCAAATTTGTAAATCGTGTTCGTTTCTTTTTCTTCGAGCGCGTCCCATTTATTGACGACCAGAATCACCGAACAGCCTGATTCGACCGCGTAACCCGCGATGTTTGCGTCAAGGTGCGTGACACCTTCAATGGCATCAATGATCATTATCGCGACATCGGCGCGTTCGAGCGATTTTCGCGCCATAATCACAGAC
>JANPDZ010000185.1:0-3018 GCA_031431735.1 Acidobacteriota bacterium
GATGTTGACCGCGCCCATTTCGCGGCGGTCGAGAAACGGTTTGCCTTTCGCCGATTCGGGTTCGGTGTGCGCGGGCAGCGAAATTTTTTCGCTCACAGGACACGCGCCGCCGACGGCGATGCGGTCGAAATGCGAATAATTGAGCCGCACTTCTCCGGCGGCAAATATCTCATTGACCAGATAAAGTTCACGCAAATCGTCGTTCATCGCGCCGTAAATTGATTCAGGATGCGTTGCATAATAAGTTTTGTTATACATAAATGATTTCCTTTTGTTGACCTGAGTCTTGAGTTGAAAATTAGAAAGAAAATTGGATGCCGATTTACGCCGATTTTGCGGATTTTCGCTGATTTGTTGAAAATATTTATTAATTCGCCGAAAGTTTATTTAAAACAATCCGCGTAAATCCGCGTAATCCGCGTTCATCCGCGGCCCATTTCTTCTTTGATTTCAACTCAAGACTCAGGTTTTGTTATAAAATTACCGAGCCATCCAACCGCCGTCAACCAAAACGATATGACCTTGCAAATAGTCGCTCGCCGCTGATGAAAGAAAGACGACAGTTCCTTGTAAATCTTCCGGTGTGCCCCAGCGTCCGGCCGGAATTCGTTCTAAAATTTGACGATTTCGATTTTCGTCAGCCCGCAATGCGGTCGTGTTATTGGTCGCCATATATCCGGGCGCGATCGCGTTGACGTTGATATTTTTCGACGCCCATTCGTTGGCGAAAGCTTTTGTCAAACCTGCCACGCCCGATTTCGAAGCCGTGTAAGCGGGAACCGTGATTCCGCCTTGAAACGAAAGAAGCGAGGCGATATTGACGATCTTGCCGCCGCCGTTTTCAATCATATTTCTGCCGACCGCTTGCGAAAGCCGAAAAATGCTTGACAGATTTACTTCAATGACCGTTGACCAGTCTTCTTCTGAGAAATCAACCGCCGGCGCGCGGCGGATCATTCCGGCATTGTTGACCAAAATATCGATCCGTCCGAATTTTTCGACAACGCTTGCCGCTATTTTTTTCGGTGTTTCTTTGTCCGACATATCGCCCGAAACTGAAAACGCACGGCGACCGAGTTTTTCGATTGCGGCACAAGTTTCGTCCGCTTCGCCGTCAAACATACAATGACAAGCAACGTCTGCCCCGGCTTCGGCGAGGGCAATCGCCATCGAAGCCCCAAGCCCAACTGATGCACCGGTGACGAGTGCGATTTTTCCGTCTAATTTGAATTTATCTAAAATGCTCATATTTTTGTTTGGAGTTAAACTTTTCTAAAACCTCAGCAATAAATTACTATCTTTGGCGGGAAGTTTGGGAACTGTCTCCATCATTTTCATGAATTTCTCGTCAGTATATTTTCGCGCCGCGCGACGCAGCAACGGCAAGAGTCTTTCCGGCCCAAATCCCTCAATTTGTTGATATTTCCACTTGTTTTCCGTGTTCATAAAAGGATACAGAAATTCAATTGCCCGGCGAATTCCGCTACCGTCGTTTTCCTCAAAAGTCCATAGATCGACATCAACAGTTTCCCCCATCTCCGCGAGCCGAAGCAATGCGTCAAGGTTGAAGCTGCTGTAATTCCAGGACTTTGTGCGTTCTAATTCAAGCGGCATTCGACCGTCAGATTCGATCTGTTTTTCGATTCGTTTTTTTGTAACCTGTTCGAGTTGCTTTTTGGCAAAGTCAGCTTTACCGACAAATAATGCAAACGAGACAACCTGAACGTCGTAAAACATTCCGTGATTATTCTTCGCCGCCGCTTCATCAAGGCCGTTTTTGCTGGTCGTCAGCCATTCAAGATATTTTGCAAACCAGGTTTCCAATCCGGCTTGATCCGTTTTTGTCCAGGACTTCGATTCGCCAATTAGTCCGATCGAATCCACGACCCGCGTAAATTCGGCGGTTTCGATGATACCGATTCCGCGACCTGTGTTCAAACCCGGAATTGCCTGCGCAAAATTAAGATTCGGGTTCATCTTCGTCTTCGGATCGAGAAACCACATCCGCAAGATTTCACTTGCGCGTGTGGCATATTCTTCTTTTTCGGTGTAGTAATAAGCCGTCGCGAGTTTTTCGACCGTTTTAATCATCACGTCTAACAAACCGTGATCGGGAAAGCGTTTGATCTCAGGATTTCGCTCGCCGTCTTTGCGAATATACGGAAAGCCGTCTGCCGTATTCGGGTTTCGCCAAAAATACGGAGCCTGACTCATATAATCGTGTTTGTCGCCGCTTGGAGGATTTGCTTGCTTTGTGACGATCGAGCGAATTTCCGTTTTCAATGCCTTTTTAGCTTCGTTATCAAGTTGCTCGATGGCGGCTTTATATGAATTATCAGGTGCTTTTTTGTTGAAAATTCTCGCCTTGCGTTCGCTCAGTAATTTTGAATTTAAGACAAAAACCCGCTGAGTTTGGGCGAAGATCATTTGCCCACTGATCGCGGCAAAAAACAGCAGCGTGCAGATTACCCAACGGTAATTTCCGGTCAGTAATCCTAAACCTTGCCGATTTGGAACAGTTTGATTTTCGGTTGAATTCATTTAGTTTTTACCTGCTTTGCCAAAAAGTCTTCTCGGATCGGCGAGAAAATATCAATCAAAATCACTTCTTCGTCAAGCATCGTCGCGCCGTGCCAATGGTTTGACGGAAAATGCAAAACGTCGCCGGCTGAAACGATGCGTTCTTCCGCGCCGAGGATAAACTTGACTTTGCCCTGCATGACGAGCGTCATCTGTTCGTGCGGATGGCTGTGTTCGGGCGTGATGACAAACGGCGCAAATCTGAGACGGCAAATCATAATGTTTTGCCCGACGACCATTTGGCGTTCGATACCTTCTGAGAGTTGTTCGACCGGAATCGTATTCCAGTCTGTGACCAATGCTTCAATATGTGCTGCTTCACCAATCATAAATTTTTATTTTTGTTTCTTGTGTCTATTTCAAAACTTCCAAACTAATTTGCCACGTTAGTTTTTTGTCTTTTTTGAGCTGAATATTTTCCGCTGAATAAATCAAATG
>JANPDZ010000186.1:0-2785 GCA_031431735.1 Acidobacteriota bacterium
CCGGCTACAAACCAAATATGCCCGATGCCTGTTGTGTAGACTGTGGACGCTGTAGTCGGTGTGCTGCCGTCCACTGTATAGTAAATCGTAGTTCCCGCAGTTGCGGATGTGATCGTGATATTAGGTTGAGCGGTTCCATAGTTGCCGGGAGGTGGGCTGAACGTTGGATTTGCAACCACTTGCATTCCAGCGTCTGTTGTAGTTCCGACAATCACGATGGCTACAATCCAGGTCGTTACCGTTCCATTGGGTTGGGTTTGAGTGATGGAATAATTTGCAGAAGGCGTAATTCCTGTCGGAGTTCCGCTGATGACTCCTGTTGTTGGGTTTAAAGCTAAGCCGGCTGGAAGTGTTGGAGTAACTTTATAGCTTGAACCCTCGACATGTAGGGAAGGACTCAGGGTAAGCTCAATGCTGTCAAGTTAAGGAAAAAGCCTGATTGTACGATACTCATTGAGTATGAAAAAAAACTTTAGATTATCGTTTAAAATTAATCGATTTAATATATTCCTTAAACTTCAAAGCTCGCTTTCGGGTAAGTAAAGTGGCGTTCACTCGAAATCGAATATTGGATTTTCCAAAGCTAGTTGTTGCTATTTTATCAAATCTTTCAAAAAGTTTAAGTGTGGAAGTATTTGATATGATGAAAACGTTTCAATTAACCCATTATTCCAAACAAGCTTTTTCATGGGCTAGATTGAATTTAAAATGGACTGCGTTTATTTTTTTAAATGATGAGCTTGTGAAAGATTTTTATGCAGATGATGATTACAAAAAATATAAAGGTAGAATCTTTTTAGCCGTCGATGGTTTTTCGTTGAGCTTACCCAATGTTGAAAAATTAGGTAAGCAGTTTGGGCGTCCGTCTAATCAGACTGGTAAAGGGCCTAATCCGATAGCAGCTTGCATTGCACTCTACGATATTTTAAATGAACTCGTAATCTCTTCTAGTATACGAAGAAATAAAACATCCGAGAGAAAGATGGCGGAGAATGGAATTGATAAAATGCTAACCTTGATTCCGAATAACAAGTATTTGCTTGTAGCTGATCGAGGTTTTCCAAGCATTGGAATGCTATTCTATTTGGCTTCAAAAAACATTGATTTTGTTATTCGAAATCAATGTCCGTTTTTAAAAGAGTTCAATGATGTCTATGAAAGTAAGTCAAATGATTTAACGAAAACAGTCGTCGTTGATAATGACCGATTTAATCTGAATAAAGATTATGCGAATGCATTCAACGAATTAAATCGTCAAATAAAATTAAGAATGGTAAAAGTTGAGATCGGAAAAAATAATTTCGAATATTTGATTACTAATCTTCTAGATGAACCTGAATTTTCAGCTTTGGAACTAAAAGAAATTTATCGCAAACGATGGAGCATTGAAACAGACATCAAAAGAAAAAAAGTTTTATTTGAATTGGAAAACTTTGCATCCAAAACTAGTTTCCGAATCAAACAGGAATTCTATGCAAAAATTTTAATTTTAAATTTTAGTAACATGATGATTAATGATATGGAGGAAGATTTACAAAAAGAAAAAAATGATACGTCTTTTAAAATTAATCGGAACATCGCATACGGGATTATTAAAAAAACTATTCTAAAAACATTTACTCGCAATTTTGATTTTGTAGCTGAGACAGAATATATAATCGCATATTTAAAAAGACAATATACCAAAACGAAACCCAATCGGATTTTTCAGCGAAAATCAGCTCACAATAGAAGGCTAAAATTCCATGCGAATCAGCGGCGGAGCTGTTAATTGTACAGCATTGAGCCAAGCCACCTCTTGTGAATAAAGATTACTAGATACCAAAATTATCAGATAATATTTCATGAAAGTATATAATATATGTTTCATATCTATATCTCAACAGGTTTAATATAACTAGGATTTTTTAATTCTTGAGTTCTTAAATATTCATTGGAATTAATGTATTGATTCATCCCACTTTCATACTGACTATTCGGTGAACGGAAAAAAGGAAAGGTCAATATACGGACTCTGAATTTTCGGTCGGTAAAAGTTCATCCTCTAACATTTCTTCAAAATAGCCTTCAATTAAATTTGAACGGGTTGCTAGTATGCTCAGATTAACAGACATATCGACAATCAAAGTATCCTTTTCTTCTGCTGATTTATTGTCCAAATCATAGGCATCTATTATAGTTGAAACTTTTATACACTGTTCTTTTAATTCTAATAAAATTAATTTCATGGTTTCATTGTTGTATTTCATCGTCCTATCCTTTTTAACAGTTTTGCAATTATTTTTTCCCAGTTATTTATTTCAGCTTGCCAATGATGAATTCGTCCGTAATTGGGAATTTCTTTTTTTAATTCTTCGTCAATCTTTGCTAGATGAATTTCTATCTGGGTTTGATTGCCTGCAATTTTTTCATAAGTCTTTTTATTTCCCATTCCTAATCAATAATTGAATTTATTTGTTTTGTCAAATATTATTCTTACCATTCTGAAGACTAGCGGTTGCGTATTACAATCCTTGCATGTTTCCGCAGCAACTTTTGACTCCCAACCGATCCCTATCATTGTATCTTTTCCAAAGTTAGGTCGTCATGATAACCGATGATTATACCGCAAATTGAATATCCCTCTGGAAATCGACACCACTCTATAGAGTTGTTGCGAAATTCAATATTCGTTTAGTTTAGAACTTCTTCAAAGTTAAATTCCATAATCCACAACATAGACTTATTATTAAATCAGAGAATCCTTTTTTTGTATTTCTAAATACGTCAGTGATTCCGCGAAGTC
>JANPDZ010000187.1:0-5215 GCA_031431735.1 Acidobacteriota bacterium
ACGGATTGAAAAGGTCAAGAACAAGGCTTGAGCCGAATAAACAAAGAATAAATCAAATTCCGAATAGCATAAGACGGAAGCAAAAGGCAAGATTGATAATTTATTGGATTTTGGCTAAAGCCTGTGATTATTGCAATTACAGTTCCGTCCGTCTTATGCAGAACCTTCCAATTTATAAAGCAAGATTTACTAAGCAATATTTCGTTTTTTGTTCATGGCTGACAAACTCTATTGACAATAAAGCTGAATTTCTGCCATTTCAAAGTTTGTCTTTATGCTTCGAGAATTTCTTTGTAGTCCAAGGTAAATTGCTCGGCGGTTAGAACTTTGACTGATGGAAAAGCGATTGAAGCTAATGTTCTAAAACCTTTATCGTTGCTCACAATAAAATCACAACTTCCGGCTAAGGCACAATCTACAAACTTGTTGTCATCTTTATCGGCAAGCAAATCCCAACGAAAATAAGGCGTGATTTGAATAACATTCGGCAAGAGCAGCAGAAAATCAAGAGTGCTGTCTGTTTTGCTCAATCCATAACGGCTTCCAATAATTTCTTCGTATTCTTTGAGTATTTCGTTGGTTACACAAAGGTCAAATTTGGAATTGAGAATGCTTTGGAAAATCCAATGAAGTTTGTAATGTGCTGCCAAGGACACCAAGAACACATTTGTATCAATTACTAATCGCAGTCGTTCCATTTAACCAATTTTCCAAGTCGTTATCTGTGATATTGTTTTCTTCAACGGATTTTTGCACATTGCCCACCAATTTATTCGCAAAAAATTTCGCCAACATTTGTTTAATTTGCTGTAAATCATTTGGCGAAGGTTCAAACGAGTAAACTTTCAACAATTCCAATTGTAATCCGCTCAACTTTTTTGTCTCCATATTTCACCTCTCTGATTTTAGATTTTATCATATTTTTTGAATAGAAAAAATTAACTCATAAACCATTTCCCCCGAAAAATTGTTTTACTTGACTGAATTCTCATAAAACTGAATTGAAAGAGTTTCTATTTGATGCTTTGATGCTTTATAAAATTGATGCTTATGTGCTAGAATAATTTTGCTATGAGAACAACAATTACTTTAAATGACAACGTAACACTTGGTTTGAAACGGTTACAGGCGAAATATCCGAACAAAACTTTTAAGGACGTAGTAAATGAGACGATTGAAAAAGGTTTGATGTTGTCGGAAAATACTCCAAAAAAAGAATTTAAGATAACGACTGTTGACGCAATTCCGCGAAAAGATTTGGATTTTGACAACATCGGAAAATTGATTGAATATGCCGAAGGAGATTGGCATCAATGATTATTCCCGATGCAAATCTGCTGCTTTACGCACATATTCCATTTTTCAAACAACATCTTGATTCAAAAATTTGGCTCGAAGAATATTTGTCAAGCGGGACAGATGTGATCGGTTTGTCTTTGCAAGTGATGATGGCATTTTGTCGAATCAGCACAAACCGCAGGATTTTTGATGTGCCGCTTTCGATTGAACAAGCAACCGAAAAAATAGATATTTTGTTACAACAGCCTTTGGTAGAAATAATTTCACCGTCAAATAAACATTGGAAATTATTTTCAAAGATTTTGGTTGAAGAAAAAGTTGTCGGCGATTTGATCATGGACGCACATTTGGCGGTTTTGGCGATTGAGCATAACGCCGTTATCGCCACAACCGACCGCGATTTTACTCGCTTTTCAGACTATATTAAAACAATCAATCCACTCAAAAAATAGAGCCGATTCGCAAAATATCGAAGCCGAAAAAGCATTAGCAGTCGGAATGGCGGAGAAGGCGAAGGAATTTGTCGCCACAGGAAGCGAGATTTATCACGGGAATCTGCCTGAAGGCGGACGCGATCATGATTAAGATTTTTCTGTAATTCAATATAAAGCAGGGTTTTGCAATGTTTTGTGAAACTCTGCTTTTGGTTTATTATCGAGTCTGAGGTTTCTATGGCACAACAAGTCTTTTTTGATGCTGAGACAGTCAAGTTAAATACTATTTTTAACAATGGCGTTCGTCTCAGAGTTCCTGAATATCAACGCGATTATTCTTGGGACGAAGAGCAGTGGGAAGATTTGTGGCTGGACATTTTGGCGTTGAAAGATCAAACAAGCCGTGTTCATTATTTAGGGGCGATTGTTTTGCAAAATAAAGATAATAAATCGTATTCCTTGATTGATGGACAGCAAAGATTAGCAACCTTAAGTATTATTGCCTTGGCTGTAATTAAGAGAATCCAAGATTTGATTGACTCCGAACTTGATATTGAAGCAAACAATTTACGAAAAGAAACGCTTCTGAGACAATATATCGGCGATATTAATGTAATTACTTTGAATTACTCAAACAAACTCGATCTCAATGAAAATAACGATTCTTTCTACCGAAGTTTTATCGCTAAATTAAAAGAGCCGATTAACGAACACCGATTGTCTGTTTCAAATAAACTTCTGATAAAAGCGTTCAGATATTTTTATAAAGCTATCAACGAACTGCTTGGCGACAAGCCGACAGGTCAGGCGTTGACTCATTTTTTACAAAATCAGGTTGCCGAAAAACTGCTTTTTATAAGAATCGAAGTTGAAAACGAAGTTGATGCTTATACGATCTTTGAAACTCTTAATTCCAGAGGAATTGAATTGAGTATTTCCGATTTATTAAAAAACTATATCTTATCGTTATCGCACAGCCCGGAAGCAAAAGAACAATGGCATCGGATCATCCAAATTACCGACTTAGAAGATTTTCCGGTATTTCTCAACCACTATTGGAATTCCAGATTTAGTTATACCCGCAAAGAAAAATTGTTTAAAGCCCTCAGAGATACTGTCAACAGTCCGGAAAAGGCTTTTGACTTGCTTGATGAATTAGAAAAATCTGCAGCCGTTCACTCAGCTCTGAAAGAACCCGGCGATGAGCTGTGGAAAGGTAATAAGCAAATTAAGAATAGAATTGCTGAACTGAGCCTGTTTAATGCAACCCAACCTTTTCCTTTGCTTTTGGTTTCGTATGAAAAATTGCGTTCTGAGTTTGAACAAATTCTCCGGTTCTGCTCAATTATTGCTTTCAGATATAACATAATCGGCGGATTGAATCCAAATAAACAAGAGCAGGTATTTCACGCTGTCGCCAAAAAAGTGTTTGAGGGTAAAATCACGACCGCTTCACAAATTGCACAAGAATTGAAAGAAATATATCCGGGTGATGAAGATTTTATGAATGCGTTTAAAACTAAACAATTAAACACAAAAAGCAAAAAGAAGCTCGCACGTTACATTTTGTATTCAATTGAAAATCAAATTGCCGGAACTGATCGAAATTTTGAGGACGAAACAGCCACCATTGAACATATTTTGCCGGAGAATCCGCCGTTAGAATGGGAATCATCATTTTCTTTGGAAGAACAGGAAAATTATATTTACAGGTTGGGTAATTTAACGCTCCTTGAATCTGCTAAAAATAACGATTGCGGGACAAAACCTTTTGAAGAAAAACAAATAATTTATCAACAAAGTCAGTATCAAATGACAAAGCAGATAGATTATCCTGAATGGACGGCAAGTCAAGTCAGATCAAGGCAGGAAAACCTAGCTAATATTGCAAAAACTGTGTGGAAGATTTCACAGATTTCAAATTAGTGAAATTTATCGCGGCAACAAATCCGAAGGCGGACGCGAACATCAGAGACATTATTGGAAATAACAATTTGGATAGAATTCTTCTGATCGCTGAAAGCGACAAATTTAATAGCGGCGGGCAGTGCTTGTTCAAAATCCAAAGAGGTATGTCTCCGTCATATTCAATCCGAATCTTTCAACTAAGCAGGTAAGCAAAAGTTTTGTGGCATAATGAAAGTAGAACAGGCTGTTAGCCTGTTTTAATTTCGCTTGGCTAACCTGTTGATAATAAAGGAGCACCGGAGAAACAGACTAACAGTCTGTTTTACGTTTTCTCCTTAACTTAATGCCATTGCCCTATAGCGGCGGGTAAAATGAGCCTGAGCGATTGACACCCGCCGTCAGCCACGCGCAAACATTCTGACGCTGAAAGCGTCGTACATTCGACAGCCGATAGGCGATGCTTTCAGCGTCTCGACTTTTCTTGACCCGCCGCTATTAAAGTTTGTCACCTTCGGCGACCTTTTTAGAAATTTGTTTTATTTCCAATAATGTCTATTAGGATATTTTCCCACGGGCACAGACGAAAAGCACGAAAATTAAATCAAGATGTTTTTGACAGAACACTGAAATCCATTCTGAGGAGTTGAAAAGAAATGAAAAGTCAGCAATGATTTCATAATCATTAAATTTTCGGTATTTTTTTACCTTCGGGAGTTGTTCTATGGATAAATCCATATTTTATAAGTAAACCGACATATTCAGATGATAAAAAAAACTTTATCAATTGAAGATGTCGGTTTATTCATACTTTATTTATCCAATTACGAAAGTGATTTGAACCTAAATCAATGTCATCCAAAATAGCTATTGTTAATTACGGAATGGGCAATCTGAATTCTGTCAAGAAAATGATGGACAGAATGAAGGTTAGCGCCATAATATCGTCAGAGCCTGAAGATATTATTAATTGTGAGAAAATCATTCTTCCCGGAGTAGGTCATTTCGGCAAAGCAATGTGCAACTTAAAAAAACTGAATTTAACGGATGCCTTGCACGAAGCCGTTTTAGTCAAAAAGAAGCCTATTCTGGGAATTTGTCTCGGGATGCAGCTGATGGCAAAAAAAAGTGAAGAAGGTGACGCTGAAGGATTGGGTTGGTTTGATGCCGAGGTTAAAAAATTCAGCGTTTCAGATAGGACAAAATATAAAATCCCGCATATCGGCTGGAATCAGATAAATATTAAGAATAACTGTCCGCTCATGTCTGATATACCTGAATTATCAGAGTTTTATTTTGTCCATTCCTATCATTTTAAAACACATCAGCAATCAGATATAGTAAATGAAACACAATATGGCTACACCTTTGCGTCGGCCATCGCAAAAGAAAATATATTCGGAGTGCAATATCACCCGGAAAAAAGCCATGATGCGGGAGCGCATCTATAAAGACGGCTTCGGTGTCAAGTCAAAACTAGACACATTTCTACTTTCTCGCCAATTTAGCAAGTAATTTTTAACTTGTAGTTCTTTGAAAATTAGTTCTTGGTTCATTTTCCTTTATTTTCTAACTAT
>JANPDZ010000188.1:0-5568 GCA_031431735.1 Acidobacteriota bacterium
GAGAGGAGCTATACTCTCTCATATGGTCAACCTAAAATGTTATCATTGTCAAAGCGAAAACATCGTCCGTAATGGCAAAACTAATAATGGCAAACAACGCTATTTGTGCAACAACTGTGGCAAAATGAGTCGGGACAATCCGCAATCGAATGGTTATCCGGAGAAAGAACGGGAACAGATTTTAGCTGCTTATCAAGAGCGTTCATCTTTGCGAGGATTGACGCGCACTTTCGGAGTTGCCAGAAATACTGTTTCGGGGTGGCTTAAAAAAAAAGAAAAATGATGCCGGAACTAGCCGAAACACTTGTTTTGCCAAATGAGTTACCAATTTTAGAATTGGATGAATTATGGTCATTTGTGTTGAAAAAAGCCAATAAACGCTGGATTTGGATTGCGCCTTTGTCGGCAAACCCGACAAGTGGTAGCTTTCGCCATCGGGGATCGTTCAGAAGCAACTTGTCGAAAGTTGTGGACGAAAATCCCGCCTGCCTTTCGAGTCGGGCATTGTTTTACGGATTTTTGGAAAGCGTATCAATTGGTGATTCCGCCCGCCCATCATAACCTTCCGGTTGGGAAAGAGTCGGGAGAAACGGCACACGTTGAACGCTGGAACAACACTTTGCGCCAACGCTTGGCGCGATTTGTTCGTAAAACCTTGTCATTTTCAAAGAGCGATGTGATGCACGAAATATGTTTGTTCTTATTTCTGCATCGTTACAATAATGAACTGGCTCTCTCCTTTGTTTGAGTCACTACCCGCATTTGCTATGACCCGAAAAATCCGGCGGACAGCGAGATTCGTTCTTCGGGCGGAATGGATTGCGGGAAAGGAATTCTATTTTAATCAAAAATCAAAACGAGAAATAAAAATCGGCTTTGCGCTTGCCGCGACAAATCCTGGGCTTCAGAAAAAATAAAGGAAGTCGTCGGCAAATGTACCGGTTGAGTTGGATGAAAAATTTATGAATAATTGGATTTGCCCGAAATGTAATTTAATGAATGCCGCCGGGCAGTCTTGTCGGAATTGCGGTCTGCCTTCGAATTATGTCAACCAATCCGCGACGGATTTGCCGGCGACGGTATTCGGGGTGCCGCCGCCCGCGCCAAATCAATTTCAAGCGCAAAATCAACAAAATTATGTGCAAAATCAATCGGGACAATTACCGCCGAATCAGCAACAGCTGTATCAGCAACAATCCTATCAGCCGCCTATGCCGCCACCACAAACTTCTTATTCACAGCCGGTTGCGCCGAAATCACAGCTGAAAAAAATTCTGGTCATCGGCGGGTTGTTTGGATTCGTCGTCGTTGTGATTAGCGGTGTCGTTTTGTGGTTTGCGGTCATTAATCCGTATCTAAAGAACCAAACGCGTCTAAAAAAAGAAAAGGACAACCAGTCGCGGGCTAATATGAAGACCGCAATCAGTCTCTTACCTAGTGAATCAATTATCTATCCGGGAGGACCAAATTCTTTCAAGCGGAATAAAACTTTTGACAAATTACAACTTTTCCAGGCAAGCCAAAATCTGTCGCCGGAATTAAAACAGCAAATCAAGGACATCAACGATGCCGCCGCCGCCGAATACGTCAACGAAATCAACAGTAGTCAAAAATTCGTTGTGCAGATTTATAAATTCAATTCGCCGGAGCAAGCCTACAATAATTGCGTGAAAATCACTCAGGAACTGAAAAAAAACGAGGCTTTAATCAAGAGTGCCCGTAATAACACAAGCGATTCTGACAAACCCTCCGCTTGTTTTTATGGAGTGGAATTCAAAAATAATGAATACACCGACGTAAGATCTTTATACGGTTTTCTATGGATTTCTTCGGGACATATTGCATATACTCAGCACGCATCAGCTGAAGTTGGTATAGCACTAATGCGTTGAATCGGGACGATTGGTTACTTGCTCAGATATCCGATGCGCCCCAAGGGAAATTTGTTCAAAATTTTTGAGCCGCTTTTCCCGGTTTTGTCGCATTAGGTAATTGAAGGAAAATTTCAAGAAAAAAGTAAAGTAAAGAAGGAAAGTTTTATGAATCAGATGTTCACAATTATCGGTATTTTGGCGGTCTTGTTCGGTTTGTTGTTTGTTGGTATAACAATCGGTTTTTTGGTGAGAAAAATATGGAGAATAACCAAATCAACAAAAACGACAGGCGTGGTGATGAATGTTGAAGTCAGCCAAGGCGGAGGGCAATTCGATTCTTCTCCGCGAAACACTTTATTCACCCCGACCGTGCGTTTTCAGACGGCTGACGGGCGCATAGTTGATTACACATCGAATATATCGAGCAACTTGGACAATTACCGCGTCGGGGAAAATGTGCCGGTTTATTACAATCCGCAACAACCCGAAAAAGCCATTGTGGGAACAACCTTCCGGCTTTGGTCTCCTTTTTTAATCCTCGGATTCGTGGGCGGAATGTTCGCGCTGGTCGGCACGTTTTTTGTATTCCTGAGTAAAAGTTCCCCTCTCTAAAATTTTGGATTAAAAGATGAGAATGAAAACGAATCGGTTCGAGAGTTCAAAACTTACATTTTGAAAGGTAAATAAAAAGGGAAAATTTATGAAAAACACAAAAAAGAACTTTATCAACGCAATTTTAGCAGGCGCGTTGGTTTTCGGTTGCAGTTGCACGCTTTGTAACAAAAAATACGGCGCGGGCGCGGTGTTTCCGAAAATCAATACCGCTTTGCAAGTAATAATAAATAACGGGAAAGAAACGGTTTCGACGGTTCGTCAAGTCTTTGCCGAGATGACGACGAATTACATTGCGAATGATAAATCGTACAAATGAAACTTTTTTGAGCCGCGTTTCCAATTTTTGTCGCATTAAGCAGGTGAAGGAAAAAATCTATCGAAAGTTTGAACATTCAAACAATTTATCAAGCGGAAAATTAAAATGAAAAGTTACTCAAATTTAATCAGTTTAACTATAGTTTTTGCAATTTGGCTGGGACTTGTAATCGGATGCAACAAAAAAAAGAATTACTCAGCGCAAGCACCCGCCGTAGTTGCCCAAACTATCAGAAACCCTGCTAAGAACAGCTATGACTACAGGGTTGAGTTTCGTTACACGGTCAATGGCAGGACTTATACTGAATTTAATCTGCAAAAGACCAATTATGCTGCTGGAACGCAGGGAAAAGCCTGTTATATTCCGTCAGACCCGCAAGAGGCATACTTTGCGCTACCGAATGAGGTTTGCGGACAGTAAGCGATAATCAATTCGCAAAATTAATGCAGAAATCCGCAACAACTATTTCTTAATAGACAGACATTAAAAGGGAAATTATAATGAAAAAAGAAAAATTAAATTGGAGCGGGCCGGCGATTTTAACGGCGATGGCAAGTCGGATTTGGGAATATATCGCGCATCGGAAGGAACATGGTGGGTTCTCCGGCTTCGACGACTTTTTACGGGTTCGTTTTGCAATGGGGCGGCGATCCGAGCGACATTCCGGTTGCCCGTGATTACAATGGCGACGGAAAGGCGGATTTAGCCATTTTTCGTCAGTCTGACAGGACGTGGTGGATCGTAAGCGCTCCGGGCGCGTTAAATTCTTTCGTTAATATTAGGCAGTAGGGAGGAGAGGGCGACATTCCCGTGCCGGAAGATTATGACGGCGATGGTATAACCGATATTGCCGTTTATCGCCCATCCAGCCAAGTGTGGTGGATCATTAATTCATCGACGGGACAATTCCGCGTCCAAAGACACGGCGCGTCTGCAACCGACATTCCCGTGCCGGGCGATTATGACGGCGACAACCGGGCGGATTTAGCCATATTTAACAACACCGGAGATTACAGCGTTCTCACATCTTCGGGCAATATTCTTACCGAGACTCTTTTTGACGGCAATGAGCTTCCGATAGCGGCTGATTATGATGCCGACGGTAAAGCGGATTTCGCCGCATTAAGTCTCAGTTCCGGGAAATTTTCAACATATTGGGGCATCTTACCTTCATCGACGACTAATGTGTTTCGCACCGAGATATTCGGTAGAGAGGGCGAGGTTTTTGGTTCACGATATTGTCAAAAAAGATGTCGCCGTCAAAGACAATCAGCAGGTTGGAACAAAAGTAAAGTTCAAGGGAAATGTTGAAAAATCAAATTTGGGAATTTTCTGGACACACGGCTCAGTGGCTTTGAGTGTGTGTTGTACAAACGAAACTGAGATAGAAGCATTTTATCAAGCATTCCCTTATTGAAATTTTGGAGTTTAATCGTTTCTTATAGGTCTAATTTCCCGCAGTTCTGCTGCGCGGAAATTCATTTATAGTTTGCGCGCTCTGGCTGGGACTGGTAATCGGGTGCAAACAAAGAAAGGATTACACAGCGCAATCCCCTGCCGCTATCACTCTGGAAACGTGGGTCAAAGCGACCAACGGACAAAATACGGACAGAGATATTATCAGCAAGGACGGAGAAACATCCGCCCGTCAATATTTCCTCATTTTGGGAAATACAAATCAATTTCGCGATCACATCACGGCCCGAAAAATCCGGCAGACAGCGAAATTCGCTCTTCGGGCGGAATAGATTGCGGAAAGGGAATTCTATTCTAAATTAAAATGAAAAAACAAAATAAATCAAATCGGCAAAAACAATTGGTCTTTGCCACAATCGTAATCGCCGCTCTGCTCAGCGTAATCGGACTAACGGGCTGTAGGAATGGGACCAATCCAATAAACGCAAACGATTCCGGCATAGCACCTAATACGAATAACACTTCTAATACAACGACACCTGCTGAGACTACAAAAACACCGGCTGATACTACAAAAACGGAAACAACTGCAAGCCGCGATAAAATTGGTATTCCGGAGTGTGATGAATATCTCGAAAAATACGACAGTTGCCTACTTAAGTTACCCGAAGTTGAACGTAATGCAGTTAAAAACGCCTTGGAATTATATCGAAAAGCGTGGAAGGAAACCGCTACCACAAAAGACAGATCTGGCTTAGCAAGAGACTGCAAAGAAATCTTGGAAATCACTAAGCAAACAACCCGCATTTACGGTTGCACCTGGTAAAACATTCGCTCAATCGTGGCAATCTCCGGACGGTGCGCACTAATTCGTTCGGTCGGTTCACTTTTAACGAAGTTGCGGTCGGCGAAACATATATTATCGGCATTCAGTCGAAGCGTTTTGTGTTTAGTCAAAACGCGCAGGTCTTTAATATTACGGAGGCAATGAGTGAAATTGTTTTTACCGCCGATTTTGAAAACAATTCGATTCGGTAATCAAGGTCATTATCTTAAATAGCCGATTATTTTTCATTGCCGCCGACACGGAAATCGGGCGAAGAATTGCTGAGATTTATGGTCTTTCCCGGCGAAAACTCTGTGTTGGCAGCGGTGAAAGTTATCACCATTTTGATAACTGACTATTTAGGTTTATCAAGATTTAGCCTAAGCTCGACTTTGTCCAATTTTAAGGAATTTTTGAAAACTAATTTGCCTGATTTTATAAGTGTTACAATCGCATCACTTATAATTTTCAAATGTCGCTGTTTTAATCCGATGTTTGAAAATGAAACACCAAATCAGAAA
>JANPDZ010000189.1:0-10635 GCA_031431735.1 Acidobacteriota bacterium
ACGCTAAAAGACGCTAAAAAAAGCGAAAATGATTCAATCTAATTTTCTATTTCGTGTCTTTCGCGTCATTTCGCGGGCAACTTTCTTAAAAAGTTCCAACAAATTCCAACTAAGCAATAACTATGCCGCTCAGTAATGAAACAATTACTATTATTTACACGTTCCTTAATTTTCGATTTTCGTTTTAGCGAAACGTAAGTATTAAGCTGCCGTTTCCAATTTGGCGAAGCGCATCAGCATCAGCCAATCCTGAGTTTCGACCAGCATCACGGCTTCAATTTCTCTCAAAAACATTTCAAACTCATCGGGTTTAGTCACATTTTTAAGATTGTCCTTGAGTTCCGACAGATTTTGAGCCATATTTTCACTGCGTTTGGCGAGCCGTGAATATTCGCGGTGCGAACGGATTCCGCCGACTGCCGCGCCGACTGCCGGCAGCACGATCGCGGCAAACGTCAGCGGCAATTCCATCCAATCGTTATGCAGAATGAAGAACAACAAATGGAGTGCGGCGGCAAGCAATGCACAACCGAAAACAACAATTCCGCCCCATTCCAACCGATGACTTAAAAGCTGCGAAGCTAAAGTTTTCTTTTGATGAAATTTGATTTGATCTTCGAGCCAACTTACACGGATAAACTCTTTCAACTTTTCAACTTCTGCCCCGGAACAACCGTGCAAAGCGGGAAGTTTTCGCCAGATCTCATTAAAAGCGATCAGCGTCCAATCGTCCGATTGTCCTTTTGTTCCGAGGTAAGGCGGAACCTTGATCGGCGTTACTTCAACTCCGCAAGCCGCTAAAAATTGCGCCGCCCGCAGTCTTTCAGCAAGAAAACGGTTCTCGATCCATTTGCGGTGTGTGCGATTACGATCAGCCGCTAAAACCGTGATCAAAATCGCCATCAGCAATAACAATTCCAGCCCGAAAGCCCACGGCGAAAGCTGATGCGCCAATGTTCCGAGCGCGACCGCGCCGACCGCGATTGCTGAAAACGAATAAACAAGCAGACCGGCGCGCTGATAGATCTTTTGATTCTTCTTGGCGAGTTTTGAAGCGCGAACATAAAACGGCAAAAGATATTCGCGCACCGTTTGTTTGGCACTTTCGTCAATACCGGCGGAATCGGCAAACAAGTCCCGATAGACATTTTCGATGTAAGAATCTTGTTTCGCCGAATCAACGGGAAAAGAATTAAACGCCTCAAGACCGCTGATGGCATCGGCATTTAAACCGTGTCCGTTTTCAACAGTTATTTCAAAAGGCGTTTGTGCTGAGATGCAAATCACCGGACGCTGTTTATTTTTGGCATATTCAATAATGTCCGAAAGATTTTCATCTTCTGATTCTTCGCCCCTCACAACTAACAAAACATCAGCGCGATCAACTATATACCGCCGCGTTTCCCGAAGCATTTCCCGCATATTTTCGGTGCGTTCATCGGGAGTCCAATGCGAAAAAACAATATGTTTGCGCAGAGCGATCGGACGACGCGCGCGTTTGAACAGCTCTTCAAATTTGTGATGCGCCGATGTCTCTAAAAATTCGTGTAAAAAAGACGTCTTTGAGCAGGGCAAGATGACCTCAAGCGCACCGTGTTTTTGTTCCAGAACCTCTTCGGCGATCAATCGCTCGGAATCTCCGCCAAGCGTCATCAAAACGCTAAATGCTAAGCTCGTGTGATTTTGTTTGGTTTGTTGGATTTTTTTTTGTGAAACTACATCGTAAAGTTCAAGAATCTTTGTCGGGAAAATCTCCAGGAACTTCTCCGTCAATTTTGCTGTTCCGGCAAAATGCTTTTCGCCAATCACGCCGACGCGCACCCGAAAGGGAATATCCGAATAAATAGAATCCGCATTTGAATCCATATCGAAACCTCACAACTTTGATCTGTTTTCCAAAAATCTGTTTCCAGATGTCAAGAGAGTCAGACAAATTCGCTCTCCCAATTGCTCATCGCACCCCGCCGTAAAAACTATATCGGCATCGTCGTCACAAACATCTTGCACATAATCCACAATTTGTTCAACCTCAAATAAACAAAGGCTGTCGCTACCTTCGATAAGCATCAGGACGTTTCGCGCCGCTGGCAGCGGAACGCCGCCCGCCAACAAATTATCTTCGCCCAACGCCGCCTTCAAAACCTTCTCAACGCGCCCAACGCCCTCGCCGCTTCCAACCGCCGCCGAGCCTCTTCCGCCGTTCCGAAACATTGCTCTGACATCAGAAAAGTCGCAATTGATAAAGCCCGGATACTTAAACCAATCGTTCAACCCGCGAACAGACTGCGCGACAAATTCATCAAAATACGCGAAGACTTCCGATGTTTGCAAGGTTTCCCCAAAAAGCCTTTGACTGTCAGACATCGGAATATGAATCACAGTGTCAGCCGCGCCCTGAAGCTCTTTCAATCCCTGTTCGGCTCTCACGTGTCGCTCAACTGATTCAAAAACAAACGGAGTCGTCGCAAAAGCAACGGTCAACGCCGCTTTTTCTTTGCAGAGATTTACCACCGAAGGCGCAACGCTTGTCCCGGTCTCGCCGCCCAAACAAACCACAACAATTGCCAAATCCGCGCCTTCGATCAAATCACGAATCTCTTTTTCCTGTTTCAAAAAATCCCGCCGCACCGTTTCAAAATCTTCGCCGTTCTTATCAACCGCATTGTTGAGGCAAACCGTTTTCGCGATCTTTGAATTACCAAGAGAATTTTGGTCAGAATCAATGACGATAACTTCCAACCGATCAATCATTTTAGGCTGAAACCGATCAAGAACATTCAAAGCCCCGCCGCCAACGCCGATGACCGTTACACGAATCTCGGAAATATACGGCTCATCTATGAAAATGCTTATTTTATTCTCTGACATAAAGCATCCTCTACGACCTAACCAACGCGGCTATTTTGTCTATCGCGTCTTCATCATCCGCATAAAGCCGTGCCAGCAAGCCGCACATTTTATAGGAAGCGGAAAGATGATAAGACGCGGGGGCTAACAATTGTTTGAAACTATACTTCGCTCCGTTTGACGCAAAGACTTCTGCAACTTGTGAAATAGCAAATTCGCTCCTAACCAAAATCAATTTTATTGTCTTTATCGCTTCTTCATCTTTACCGACTACAGCTTGTGCTTTTGCTATTTCTCTCAAAACATCTTCTCGACTTCTTTCTTTGTTTATCTCTTTTGCTGTCATAAGTAATTCTTCAAATGTCTTCTTAGCCACCTCATCTTTTCTGGTTGCGGCTTGAGCTTTTGCTATCTCTTGTGTCTCTACAATCAGTCCTAAATGTTCTATTCGCCTTATACCATCATTTATCCCTCTTGCTACTTTAAGTGCTTCTTCAAATGTGTTTTCAGCATCCTCAACAAATCCGGCTTTTACTTGCGTTTCCGCTATCTCCGTCAAATGATAAATCAAATCATCACCCTGCCAATACTTATCGTCTCTCTCTCTTGTTACCATAAGTAATTCTTCAACTCTCTTCTTAGCCCAGTCATTAGCCATGCCATTTTTTCTGATTGCAACTTGTGCTTTTGCTATCTCTCCCAAATCATTTGCTATCTTACTTAAAGCAGATGCTCGCCATCCCTCATTACTTATGTGTCGCGCTGTCTTGAGTGCTCCTTCAAATACCATTTCAGCTTCCTCAAATTTTCCGGCTACGCCCAGTGCTTTTGCTATCTCTCTCAAAGCATCTGCTCGAGAAGACTCACTGTTTATCTCTTTTGTCATTTTGAGTGCTTCTAAAAATGTCTTCATTGCTTCTTCAACTCTTCCAACTGTAGCTTGTGCTTGCGCTATATATCTCAAAGCATTTATTTGAGTGTAAGGATGATTTATCTCTTTCGCATTCTTGAGTGCTTCTTCAAATGTCTTCATTGCTTCCTCAAATTTTCCAGATGTGGCTTGGGCTTTTGCTATCTCGCTCAAAGTATATGCTCGCCAACTCTCATCCTTTATCTCTCTTGTCGTTTTGAGTGCGGCTTCAACTCTTCCAACTATGGCTTGAGCTTGCACTATCTCTCTCAAAGCATCTCCTTGACTGAAAGGATGGTTTATCTCTTTCGCGGTCTTGAGTGCTTCTTCAAATGTCTTCATTGCTTCTTCACCCTTTTCGGCAATAGCTTGGGCTTTTGCTATCTCGCTCAAAGCATCTGCTTGACGACGCTTATCTTTTATCTGTCGCGCTGTTTCGAGGGCTTCCTCAAATTTTCCAGATGTGGCTTGGGCTTTTGCTATCTCGCTCAAAACCTCCTTTTGCTTATCTGAATCATAGCTTATTTCCTTGGCTGTCTTGATGGCTTCTTCGACTTTTCCAGTCATAACTTGTGCTTTCACTATCGCGCTCAAAGTATATGCTTGATAAAATTCATAGTTTATCTCTCTCGCTGTCTTGAGAGCATCCTCAAACTTTCCTGATGTGGCTTGGGCTTTTGCCGTTTTTCCCAAAGCATCTGCTCGCTTGTCCGCATCGCTAATCTCTCGGGCGATTTTGATCGCTTTTTCGAACCTTCCGGCGATGACTTGCGCTTTTACTATCTCGCTCAAAGCATCTGCTCGATAATACTCATCGTTTATCTCTCCTTTGGTTTTCAGTGCTTCTTCAAATATCCTCATAGCTTCTTCGTCTTTACCCGCAATAGCTTGGGCTTTCGCTATCTCCCCCAAATCGTTTACATCATTTATCTCTCTTTTTGTCTGGAATATTTCCTCAAATTTTCCGGTTTCGGCTTGTGCTTTTGCTATCTCGCTCAAAGCCTTTGCTTGAGCCGGGTTTTGATATAAGATAATGTCGATCACTTCATCATAGCTTGTGATGGATTCTTCGTTTTTTGCTAGTTTTTTTTGGAACACAAGGTTTATGATTCGCTCATTTTTTATTTCCTGTCTCTTATAAATAGCCAACAGATTCTGGCACAGTTTTAATCTGCCCTTACCATGTAGGAGTTTTTCTTGTGCTACTAGGAAACTAGACTCATCAACTTCATACAATTGACACAAAGCGAGTGCGGCTAAATCATCACTAGCTAATCGTGGCAAATCTTTTGCTGCCAAATCTGATAGAATCTTTCTTGCCTCTTCGTTTCTGTCTTGCCATTTCAGATGCCAAGCCAACAGCAAAAACCACAGAACGCCTCTTTCCTTATCTCTTGAAAATATCAAGTCCGCTAGATTTAATGCCTGCTCAAGCCGTCCTGCACACAAGGCATTGAGCGGCGAGATTTCGGCGAGTTTTATTATTCTTTGGGCGTGGCGCAACATAAATTCCGCCATTTTTGCGGCATCGTCAATTTGCCCTGCGACCGTTAAGGCTCTTTGCAAAGTGTTTAACTGAATTGCCGGTTCTTCGATGAAAGCGTTGGCTTGCGCTTGCAGAAATGTTTCATCGCGGGCGGTTTGGAATAAATCTTCATAGAGTTTTCCGGCGAGTTGATGATGGGCAAGTTCGCTCAATCCGCGTGGGTAGTTGCCCGTCCAGATTTTGTCGTTTGACGGATCGGCTTTATGTTGAAAGTAATTGGCGAGGCGTTGGTGAGTGGCGATTTCCGTTTCTTCGTCGGTGAGGTATCTTTGGCGGACGGCTTTCGAGAGTTGGCGATGGAAGAAATCGAGCAAGCCTTCGCCGCTTTGGTTTTCGTCGCTTCCCGACGGGCGCAGGTAGAATTTCAGGCTTCGATAAAACCGCGCCCAGACTGTCTGCGGAAGTTGCTTTTCTCCGTTACGGGCGAGCAGTTCGAGCATTTCGTTTTCGAGCAAGCCGTAACACGAACATTCCAGAAGCGTCAGCGCGTCCGCTACCAACTCTTTGCCGTGGTCGTGTTCGACTCTTTCCAGCACCTGTCCGAAAAGTGTCTCTACCTGTTCAGCCAAGGACTTGAGTTTGACTGAAATGGTATCAAAATCGCCAGAGACGCGCAGTTCTTCGCAGGCGACGACGAGATAAAGCGGATTGTAGGATTCTTTTTTTCTTAACAAAAGCCGCATCTGATTTTCGTCGAGCGTTTTGCGGTAGGTTTGAAGCGTTTTTGTAACAATCTCACGGCGTTCTTCTGCGGTCAGCGAACCGACCAAAACTTCACGCGGCTGTGGATTTCGGCGGCGCAGAGCATCAAGACAATCACCTTTGAGCGTGCTCACGATAAGTTTTAACCCTTTCGGCAAAGGCGACGGCAGCCAATCGAGTTGATGGGCGAAATAGCTTTCATCCAACTGGTTGAGGGCACCAATGACAAGCAGAACTTTGCCCCGTTCTACCGTTTGCTCCAAAAATTTGACAAACGCCTGCCGCAGTTCATAATAATCGGTCGAGATTTCTTCTTTGATTGCAAACTTGCGCTTTAATTCGCGGCACAATCTAAGGAGAGTGCGACGCACATCGGTCGAGCCGGGGCTGGCTCCGATAAAATGCGTAAGGACAAAATAATCGGTGTGTTGTTCTGAATATTCTCTGGCAAACTTCGCCAAGACTGCCGATTTGCCGCAGCCTGCCGTGCCAGTAACGACCAGCGAATTGTCTTCCTCGTTTTCAACAAATTCACGCAATTTATCGAGCACGTCGCGCCGCCCGATGAAACGATCGGTGATAAAATGCTCGGTGCGGTTTTCGATAAATGTTTCGTGAAAGGCTCGTTCAATTGCCAGATCATCCGGTTGCAGCGCGTCTGCGGGATGTTCGAGACAAATCGCCGTCCAGAGGTCATCCAAAATCCGATTGCCGAAATCTTCTAAGCGGGTGAGTTTGACCTTGCCGTTTTCGTCCAAACCATCGTAAGCGCAAGGATAATTTTCAAAGACCGGACATTTTGCTTTGATCTCTTTCTTTAAGACTTTGAGTTTTTGAGCCGCGTCATCGCTTTCCGCCAAAAAATCGGCGCGTTCTTTTTCTGGAACGTCTTTGAGAAACGCGGCATCGCGGAAATAAAAAAAGGCTCGCGTTTTCATCTCTTCATCACGCAAAACGCCGTGATGGATCTCCAGAGCCGTTACCGAATGTCCTTGAAATTCAGTCAGCCATTTAAACTTTTCATCATCCGAAACCTCAAACTTTTCCGGTGTCCAACCGTAACGCTCGCCCAAAAGCCCGATAAAAAAAGGACGGCAACGCTCGATCTCATCAAGACAAATCTCGATCACCTTGCCCTGTTTCGCTTCCGCTTCCGTGACACCCCAACGCAAATCAACATCGATCAAATGCAATTGTCTTTTGGCGCAACGCTCTTTTAATTCGGGAAAGACAAACCGGATAATAAAAACCAGCTCGGCGTGCATATCGCGGAAGGTCGAGGAGATGAATATCCGAATTGTTTTCCAAACTTGCATAATTGTCTGTGCTTTTGTGAAATGAATTCAAAATGGTCTAAAAGTTTATAGTTGTTATGATTAGTTTCATGGATGAAAACATTCCGGTACTTTGGCAAAATTCAAGAATAAACCCATACTTTGAACTCCAAATATAGCAAATAGGCTCCTACCATTATCATCGGCACGCCTAACAACCATAGCCAGGCGTTCCAACGACCTAGCCCAATTCCACCAGAAAGAAATAACAATGCTATTGCTACATGAATTACAATATCTCTGTAATTACTTCGCAGATGTTTTCGTATCAATTCAGTATGTGGATGTTCATTACCAAGAGTTTGTTTTGCTCGTCTAAGTGCTTCCCGCCACAGAGAGGTTGATTTCCTATAACCGCCTGCTATATTTTCACTACCTTTAATTTGAAAGAGCAACGCCAAATTGTTTAAGCACAGAATAGTTGCATGATGAGCAGCCCCTAATACCATTTCTTGGATTTCAAGTGATTGCTTGAAAAACTTTTCCGCCTCATTCAGTTTCCTTTGATTAGTTAGTAACAAGGCAAGATTATTATATGCAATTGCGGTTTCTGGATGTTTACGCCCCATTGTTTGTTCTCTCGTCGTAACCATCTGACGAAGTACTAGCTCAGCTCCATCATAATCACGCATATCCGATAGTAATTGACCATAACCTCCCCGACAACTTTGGGTTTCCTCTTCCATATCTTTCAACTGTTCAAAAATTACAAGAGAACGCCTGTAAAGTTGAAGAGCAGTTTCGTAATAGGGTTGTCCTTGCTGCACCCGTGCAATATTTGTTTTGGCTATCCCTTGTTGTTCGGCATGGTTACCAATACGATTGTATATCGAAGCCAAATTATTGAGACAAACAGCTAATATAGGACGATCTTGTTCTGGATGACGTTCGAGAATCTCTATCGCTCGCTTCAGATATGATACAGCTTCTGAATATTTACCGGAGTCCAAATAGAGCGTGCCCAAATTGTTGAGGCTAGATGCAACCTTATAATGTCCATCGCCGTAAATGCGTTGCACGATTTCCAAATTTTTCTTTGCAAAAGGCAGAGCTGATTCATACAACCCCATGAGATTGAGAAAACGGCTGATTAAACCCAATATATCCGTTGAGTGCTGATTTTCACCTTCTCTGAATATGACATCACTGATGGATTTCTCATAACACTCCCCTAAATTATAAATACCTGTAAGTGAATTCCAGTATTTTACCCATTCATATTTGTAATTATGTTTCCATGCTTGTTGTAGTAATTCCAGATCAATCAGAGTTTCCATTAATTCCAAATGGTTTCCCGCCTTCATTTGTTGCCATGGTTGTTCATCGAGCTTTCGTAAACTGATTGAACGATTCGTGAAGAATTTGGCTAATCGGTTATGAAATGAGTACTCTTGATCATAAGTTTTAAGATAATAATTCCTAACCGCAAGACGAAAATAATCATGGGAAAATCCGATTAATCCAGACTTATTTACCAACAAAGATTCAGCCGCTAAATACAACGGCGACCAATAGGCTCGCGGCAATGGCTCATCATTTGTGCCGAGCAAATCCAGCAATTCGGCTTCGGATAAACCGCGACGCGATGCCCAGATGAGCGACATCGCATCTTTGACCAGCGCGGGACGCTCGCGTTCATAGTCCTCTTCGTAGCGGGCGAGGATTTTTTCGTAGAGTTTGTCAACCGTTTGGGCTTCGAGATAATGCGCGATGCGTTCATCGAGTTTTTCGTGAATGCCGAAAACCCGCAGTTCATCGAGCAATGCCCGCAGGAAAAGCGGATTTGCCGTTTGTTCCGCATGGGCGATATGTGCGGCGCGTTTTTCATCAAGTTTTTTTGAATATTGGGCGAGATATTCGGGAATCAACCGCTGGCGTTCTTCAATACTTAACGGCTCAATTTGCAGGGTTGGCAACCCGCGTTCCGTCAGATTATCCAAAGCGCGGCCCGGCAAGGTTGAGAGAATCATCCTGACGTTTGGCGGAATAAACGGCGGTAGCCAGACAAGATCAGGTGCGCCGTCGCGGTCTTCGAGTTGGTTTAAGGCATCAAAAATTAAAATACATCTGCCTTTTGCCGCCGCCATATGCAGAAAGTTTGTAAAAGCAGGACGGAGTTCGTCGGGTTTGTCGGGAATTTCTTGCTGAATATCGAATTGCCGTTTGAGTTCGCCCATAATGCGCCGGAGCATCGCCGCCCAATCCGCGCTGTAAGGTGTTGCGCCGATAAAGTGCGTTATCAGTAAATCTTCGGGATGCGTTTGGCGATATTGCAAAGCCCAATTTGAAAGCAGCGCGGATTTGCCTGAACCCGATTCGCCCAAAATAACAAGTGGTTGTGCGTCGCTCTGCGCGTGTTCATCAAGGCGGTCAAAATAATCTTGCCGCCCGATATAAACCTTCTTACGGCTTTGGGCAAAGGCTTCGTGTTCGAGAGCATCGCGGTCAAGCGGTTCGGGAATTTCGTCTTTCGGATAAAGCCGTTCGATGATTTCCGCCATATCGCGCAAAACCATTTCGCCCAATTCTTGCGGATTTGGAAATGTGCGCGGCGCGGGCATTTTATTTTGTTCGCAATGCTCGCGGATTTTCTCTTTGAGCGAGACGAGTTTTTGCCTTCGTTCGGCGGCGCGGTTTTCGGCTTCGCTTTGTCCGTATTTCGCAATTTCGTCGCCGGTCGCTATTTCGAGGAATTCTGCTCTTTCTTGATCGGAAAGGGAATTGAGATAAGCCGCATCACGAAAATAAAACAGCGCGTGGTCGTTCATTTTCGGATCATTGAGAACGCCGTGCAAGATTTCCAGTTCGGTCACCGAATGATGAAGATGTTGTTCAAGCCATTTTTCCCGGTCAATCAATTCCGGCGCAATCTCATCGGGAATCCAGCCGTAACGCTCGCCCAATAAACCGATAAAAAAGGGGCGACAGCGTTTGATTTCAGCCAGACAGATCGGCAAGACCTCGCCGCGTTCGGATTGTTCCTGCGTAATACCCCAACGAAGATCAACCTCGCTCCAAACGACATTGCGTTCGTCGCACAGTTTACGAAGTTGGGGAAAGGCGCGTTTGACCAATTCATCGCGTTCCGCCTGCATATCGCGGAATGTTGAAGAAACAAACACACGAATAACCCGTTGGTCGTTGGTGGCGGAATTTGACGATTCTTTGTTCATTTTGTTCTATTTATACCGTTTCCACTTAAAATAAGTCAGAACCCTGAGCGGTAGCGACGGGCTTGTTCGAGTGGATCAAAAGCAAGTCGCTACCGCTCAGGGTTCTGACTTATTGAATCAAAA
>JANPDZ010000190.1:0-4743 GCA_031431735.1 Acidobacteriota bacterium
TGTTTTGCGTCCCGATTTGCCGAAAGAAGCCGAAACTTTGATTTTACAAGCGTTGAGCTACGAAGCGGCAAAACGTCCGCAATCGGCAAAAGAATTCGGCGATAATTTAGCGGAAATTTTGACGCGCAAGCCTGAGCCAAACCCTAAACCGAATTATTTCAAACCTTTAACGGCGGTGGCGGCGGTGCTGATTTTAGCATTAACGGCTTTGGCAGGTTGGCTGTGGCTTGGTTCGGGAACAAAAACTGTTAAAGCAGATGAAATAGTTAAAACTCGTCCAAAAAAAGAAAATAATCCGACTGAAATCACTCCGACAACCGCGAACAAACCGCAAGTTAATTCGCAAACTCCAACGGTTTCGACGACCGAAGAATTATATGAAGGCGATAAAGATTTTCCGACAAGCAAAGCACCGGATGGAATGGTCTATGCAGGAATTGGTTTTACAGTTTATCGAACAAGACCTGCTACGGCTAAAGATATTACTAGCAAAGATGTCGTTGACAATGTAGCCAGAGAGACAATCGAAGTGAATGAAGGTTCGTCAAATACAACTCAGGAAGTAATTTCTGAGCGAATTGAGCCTTTTATAAAACACGAACAATTGATTTATTTAGGTATTGAATCGCTGACCGAAGATTTTCTGCCTGACAAAGGCGGTTATCTTTATGTTATTGGCCGCGAACAATATGCAGACGGTTCTTATGGACAACCTTATTTGTTATTTCCGCGTTTGGACGATATTAATCTCGTTAAACCCGGCGAATTGATAATTTTACCAAAAACCAAAGGAAAAGTTTTTAAGGTTAATCGCACTCGTTCTGACCAAATCGCCGAAACTTACACAATAATCATTTCGCCTTGGAAATTTTCCTTGCCCAAAGAATTGACTTCGGAGCGAATGAAATTATCCTCCGAATTAGTTGCAGATTGGGAAAGACAATATGGCGGAAAAATGTATTCAGCAAATTTACGCAACGGTATTGGCAAGCCTAAAACAAAACGTGAACAAACTGTTGGAAGCCGCGAAACAATGGAGATTGACGAACCTTTGACACAAAACGAATCTTTACCTCAGACGGTTTATCGTAGTGCCGTCAAAATCGGCAATCCGGCAATGTTCACGGTTGCCTTGAAGTTTAAGGATTGAAGCGATTTGCAATTTTAGATTTGCGATTTGCGATTGGTTTGCGGCTGTGCCGCCCGGATAGTGCGGAAAGGCTGTGCCTTTCCGTCAAATTTCCCTACAGTTGTTGAGGCTATGCCTCTATTTACCGCAAAAGTGAGGCGAAGCCTCAAGAAAATTGAAACGAATCACGGAAAGGCAGAGCCTTTCCGCACATCGGCGGGCATAGCCCTCAAAAACCAATTTTGCGGAAGCTGAGTTATCAATTGAAACTTTAGATTTACGAGGATAAAAAAGATGAGAAACTATAAAAAATGGACATTAATTTTGTTGGCGTTTTTGTTGACAGGTGTCGCCGTCGCAGGCGGAATCTGGTGGAACAAAAATCATCTTTCGTCCAAGTCAAAAAACAACCCGCAAGTTTCCGAAAACGGCGAACCGCGCCTTGTTGTCCAACTCGGACATTCGGGCGGCATCAGTTCGGCGGTTTATTCTCCTGATGGAAAGTTCATAGTTTCGGGCGGTATTGACGACAAAGTTGCAATTCTCTGGGAAGCCTCGACGGGGCGCGAAATCCGCCGTTTTGTCGGACACACAAACCAAATCAATTCCGTTGCTTTTTCGTCTGACAGTAAATTTGTTTTAACTGGAAGCGGAGGTGAGTTTTTTGAAGATGAAAAAGCTGAGAAAGATTTTACTGCTAGGCTTTGGGATATTTCTAATGGAAATGAAATTAAAAAATTTGAAGGACATACCGGCAAAGTTAATTCCGTAGTTTTTTCACCAGATAGTCTTTCGGTATTAACTGGTAGTAAGGATAAAACAATTCGACTTTGGAATGTGGAAAATGGTAAAGAAATTCGGCAGTTTTTGGGAAACGAAAATGAAGTAAAATCTATCGCTATTTCTCCTAATGGACTAACTTTGTTATCTGGAAGTCTTGATGCTCGTTTGTGGGATATGAAAAGCGGAAAGGAAAAAAAACGCTTTTTTCTAAGAAAACAAGATAGGCAAGTAGTTGGGTCTGTTGCTTTTTCACTAGATGGAAAACTAGCACTAATTGGGGATGAAAATCTTGGCTCATCTCTAAATATGCTGAGTGATATGATGGGTGAAGGTAAAGTTGTAATTCTTTTAGATGTTCTCTCAGGAAAAGAAATACGGCGTTTGGAAGGATGCAGTCCCGTTTCATTTTCCGCAGATGGAAAATATATTTTGACTGGCGGTAAAAGTGGAGAAAAGCCAGATCAAACAATTGGAGCAGGAATACAGATTTGGGAAACCGATAGCAATAAAAAGATAAAATACATAAGAGGATTTATTGATAAAACTTATAATAAAGAAAACACTTACGAAGAAGGCATAGTAAACACAGCACTATTTTCTCCAAATCAAGAAACTGTTTTGGCTGTTTTGGGAGAATCAGAATCCGGTGGGAATTCAGGTAATACTGATGGAGAAATAGCTTTATTTGCCTACGATTTTTCAGGCAATAAGTTACAAACTTTTGGGTCTGAACTATCGGGAATTGCTCAAGATGTAGATTTTTCTAATAGTGGAAACTTAATTTTATCAGGAAACGGTATTTGGAGTTTGCAAGATGGAATTGAAGTTAAGTTTGAAGAATATTCATTTGACGATAATACTTTTAGGCAAAGTGGAGAAGGTGCTAAAGAGCCTTCAAGACGGTTTTCAAAAGATGGAAGATTTGTTTTAGTTTCTGATGGTGGAAAAATCAAAATTCATTGGACAGATACAGGGAAAAAGTTTGCAGATTCACCTAATTTGGCATCAGTTTTGTATGGTGTTGATTCTAGTTGGTTTTCCCAAGATGGCAAATTTGCTTATGCCTATTCTGAAGATAAAGATGAAAAAAGTATTCGATGTTGGGAGCTAAGAACAGGAAAAGAAATTTGGAAGTTTAACTTTACAAGAGATTCTTGGATTCATATTGGACACGATTATGCTAGTGGCAATACTGATGTTGCTTTTTCGCCAAATGGTAGATTGTTTGCCATCAGAGAATTTTCGGAACTAGATGAAAGTATTGATGGAATAATTTTATTGAATGCTGAAAATGGCGAAGTAATCAGACGAATTAAAGTTCCATCTGATTTTAATTCTGTTGACCTTTTGGCTTTTTCACCTGATAGTCAATTTTTACTAATTGGTGATGGTAGAGGGCGTTTGGATAATACTACGACATCAATTACGTCTGGAACTGGGAATTCTGAAATTCCCAAATTTGAAAATATAACGCTATACGGCATCGAAAATGATAGTGCTGTAAGACAGTTTAAAACAGAACTAAACCCAAATGTAGCTGTTCCATTTTCACCGAATGGGCGATATTTATTGACAGGAAGCTACTTTAATAATTACGAAGGTGGTAAAAAAGGAAATGCCGCTCAACTTTGGGATGTCGCAAGTGGAAAAGAAATTTATAGATTTCCAAATCAATCATCAAAATACTCTACTTTTTCACCTGATAGTCGTTTTTTGATAACAGCCGATAATAATGATAATAAGATTGCAAATTTGTGGGATATAGCAACAGGGAAAAAACTACGAAGTTTTGTAGGTCATACAGATAAAATAACGTCCATATCAGTTTCTCCAAACGGTCAAATTCTCTTAACAGGTGGGAATGACAACACGGAACGATTGTGGGATATATCAACAGGCGAAGAGTTGTGCCAATTAATTTCTTTGAAAAACGGAGATTGGATTGTAACCACGCCTGACGGACGATTTGATACGAATAATCTTGATAAGGTTGAAGGGATGCACTGGATTATGCCGAGTGAGCCGCTGCGTCCGTTGCCGATTGAGATTTTTATGCGGCAGTATTATGAGCCGAAACTTCTTGCACGAGTCTTGAAATGTAATGAAAACAAAAATTGCGAACAGGAATTTAAGCCTTTGCCGGCACTCAATACGCTCAACCGTACACAACCGGGCGTGAAGATTGCCGACATCAAGCCTGATTCCGATAATACGGTTGAAATTACGGTTGAGGTTGCCAATGCGAAAAGCGAAGGGCAAACGGATACCTTCGGCAATCCGCTTGAATCGGGCGTTTATGATGTGCGGCTGTTCCGCGATGGTCAGCTCGTCGCTTACGCTCCGAAAAATGCCGAAACCGGACAGACAACCTGGGAATGGATAAAGTCCTGGTTTGTCAGCAAATCGGAGACAAGTGGCGAAGTCGAATTGGACAAAGACGGCAAGGCGACATTAAAATTCCCGAAAATCAAACTGCCGCGCACGGGTGTTGAAAAGTTGGAATTTTCCGCCTACGCTTTCAATTCAGACCAAATCAAAAGCGAAACTTCGCGCCAGACTTACGCGATAAAACCAAACACCGTCAAAGGTCGGGCAATTATCATTTCGCTTGGCGTAAATGCGACAAATAAAGCAGGTTCGGATTTGCGTTTTGCGGCAAACGACGCACGGCAAACGCAAGAAAATCTGACCAAACGTCTGCGTGAACAAGGTCAATACGAGGAAGTTGTCAATATTCCGCTGATTTCAGATTTTACTGTTTCGGTCAATGGGCAGACAATTGCCGCCAAAGACGCAACGATTCAGCAAATCCAAACAGGACAAAAAACCGT
>JANPDZ010000191.1:0-2543 GCA_031431735.1 Acidobacteriota bacterium
ACGAATTTATCACCGTATTCCGCCAGGATTCGCGGCGTTTCATCGGTCGAACCGTCGTCCAAGACAACGTATTCGATGTTCGGATAATCCTGCGAGAGAACGCTTTCGAGCGTATCGCGCAAAAAATCCGCCTGATTATAGGTCGGCGTGACGATTGTCACGAAAGGAAGATTTTCAGTTGCTTGATTTTTCATAATACTTAATCATTTTTTGGTGACGATAATTCCGGTTTGATAACTGTAAGCCTCAGGCACGACCGATAAAACTTCAAACATTTGGTTCAATATCTTGCAAAAGTAATCGCGGTCATAAAACACCTGTGAATTTGTATCTCTGCCAATTGACATCATTTTAAATGCGCGATTTGCTTTCATATAAAATTCGTTCTGACGCATTTTTCCGGCAAGAAAGCTGTCTTTATAATCAGTTTCAAGCAGCTCCATCGTGTGATGATCGTGAATCGTCATAAAAATTCTTCCCTGTGGTGCTAAAATACGCCTCAGTTCCAAAAGCCACGCCTCGGTCAAATCGTCAATATGCGTAAATATCGAGCCGCAATAAATAAGATCAAAGTATCGGTCTTCAAAAGGAAGATGCGGCAACGATGTCGAAGTAACAAATCTAAACGGCGGATTCAAATTTTCCTTACACCAATAGATATGATCGGCGCTGATGTCCGTTCCCCAAACCTCGTCTGCCTGATCTATATTTCGCATCATTCGGCCCGCGCCGCAACCAAAATCAAGAACGCGTTTCTGAGATGTTAAAGAAAAATCCGTTTTTGCAAGCAGATTCAACATCGTTTCCACATCTTTTTTTCCGGAGCCCAGATATTCTTCCTTTGTCTTTCCGTAACCGATCCATAAATCCTGCGGCGGAATCGGCAATCCGTTCTCACAAAGTACTCCCTTCGGAGCATCTTTTGGAATAACAAAATTTTGCTCGTCTCGTTTATACGGATAAAAAGTGAAATCCGTCATAATCGAACGGTAATCAAAAACCGTGTCTTTGAGTCTTTGTTTCAGATATGTTTTTAGTTTTTTTATCATTATTCCAAATTAGATTCCAACCGCTTTACTGTTTTGCGCCGCCACAATTTCTTCGCAGATCGTCGGCAAACTTTTCGTGATGTCCCAATTCGGATAATCGTTTTTCAGCTTGCTCAAGTCTGAGATGTAGCAAATATGATCGCCGATGCGGTTTTCGTCCGAGTAAGTATAATTCAACTTTTTGCCCGTCAGATCTTCGACCATTTTGATACATTCGATGATTGACGCGCTGTTACCGCGTCCGCCGCCGAGGTTATAAACCTCGCCCGCGCGCGGCGCTTTGATGAATTCCTCAAAAGCGCGGATCACGTCGAAACTGTGAATCTGGTCGCGCACCTGTTTGCCTTTATAGCCGAAGATCGTGTAATGACCACCCGCGACGATCTGTTTGACAAGATAAGACAAAAATCCGTGCAGTTCGACGCCCGAATGCGAAGGACCGGTCAAGCAACCGCCGCGAAAAACGCCGACCGGCATATTGAAATAGCGTCCGTATTCCTGCGCCATCACGTCGCCGGCGGTTTTCGACGCGCCGAAAAGCGAATGAAGCGTGCGGTCAATGCGGCATTCTTCGGTAATTCCGTTGTAATCTTTTTCGTCCGCGTAATCCCACCGCGTTTCGAGTTCCGTCATCGGCAATTCGTTCGGGCTGTCGCCATAAACTTTGTTGGTCGAAACCTGTATAAAAGGCGATTCAGGGAAATTTTGCCGCGTTGCTTCGAGCAAATTCACCGTCCCGACGGCGTTCACATCAAAATCCATCAGTGCGATGTCGCGTGCCTTGTCGTGCGAAGGCTGGGCGGCGCAATGAATGATCGCGTCGAATTTGTTTGCCGCGAAAAACGCAAAAACCTCTTCGCGGTTGCGTATGTCCAGATCGTTGTGCGTAAAGTTTTTTGTATTTTGTTGTAAACGATTGAGATTCCACGTCGTGTCGCCCTGTTCGCCGAAAAAAACTTTGCGCATATTGTTGTCAGCACCGACAACCTCGTGACCAAGAGCATCGAAAAACGTGACCGCTTCCGAACCGATCAAACCGCTTGAACCTGTAACTAAAATTTTCATTAATTTCTCTTTTCTCAGTAATATAATTTTTGTTAATGCGTCAAAAATAATGCTTGATAAATTGCCAATAGCTTCAGCCATTAGTATCTACACATCTTTGAAAGTCCGATAATTATTGACTTTTATGACATTCTGTTTTTCTTTTCCGGTCGCCAAAGGCGACAAACATTATAGCCTATGGTGCAGGCGTTTCGCCGAAACCATATGTGTTTGATAACGATTATTCCGTCGCTGAAAGCGACGAACATCAATGAACATCGGTTGTTCGTCGCTTTCAGCGACGGATTCATTTTTCAACTAACCCAGCGATTCTCGCTGGGCTATAATGTTAGTCGCCTTTGGCGACGAGAACACAAATCTCAATCTTTTGACTTGTGTAGATACTAATGGCTCACGCTACGGGCGGCGAAGCGGGGCGCTGTCGCCATC
>JANPDZ010000192.1:0-6188 GCA_031431735.1 Acidobacteriota bacterium
TCACGCCTTCAATCCAACGACGGGCGAGGCAGTTGAACCCGCATTTCACTCGGCAAGTTTGGACGAATTGAACAAAGCGTCCGAATTAGCCAACGAAGCAAGAATCGCTTACGGCAAAGTTTCGGGCAAAGAAAAAGCCAAGTTTTTGCGGCAGATCGCTGATAATATTGAGGCGACAGGCGACACGCTGATTGCACGGGCAACTCTTGAAACAGGTTTGCCGAACGCTCGTTTTCAAGGCGAACGCGGCCGGACTTGTATGCAATTACGAATGTTCGCCGACTTGGTTGAGAAAGGAAGTTGGGTTGATGCGCGAATTGATTTGCCGAATCCGAAACGCCAGCCTTTGCCAAAACCTGATATTCGGTCAATGCTCCGACCATTGGGAACGGTCGCGGTTTTTTGTGCAAGTAATTTTCCGCTGGCTTATTCGGTCGCGGGCGGCGACACGACTTCGGCACTGGCGGCGGGTTGTCAGGTCATTGTCAACGCCCATTTTGCACATCCCGGCACGGCGGAAATTGTTGGTCTTGCGATCATTGAGGCGGTCAAAACCTGCGGATTACCCGAAGGCGTTTTTAGTCTGATCTTCTCGAAGGGCTACGAGATCGGACAGGCTTTGGTCAAACATCCGCACATCAAAGCCGTCGGTTTCACCGGTTCACGCACCGGCGGACGCGCATTGATGGACATCGCCGCCGCCCGAAGCGAACCAATTCCCGTTTATGCCGAAATGAGTTCGGTCAACCCGATCTTCATTTTACCAAGCGCAATGCGCGAAAGATCTGAGGCGATCGCCGCCGGTTTGCACATCTCTGTCATCACGGGTGCCGGACAATTTTGCACAAAACCGGGCATTGTCGTTTTACCTGAAACTACGGAAACCGGAGATTTTATGCAGAAATTCGCCGCCTTAATTTCCGGATCGGCACCGGCGCCGCTTTTGACCGAAAGCATCCGAAACAATTACGAAAAATTGAGCGCGAGCCGCGATGCAGACAAGATTTCGGCGAAAAATGATTTGAACGGATTCGACGTAAATCCCTCGATGTTTCAAACCGATGCCGAAATGTTTCTTGCCGATCCGCGTTTGAGCGATGAAATTTTCGGTCCGACAACGCTTTTTGTACAATCAGATAAACGCGCCGATCTTTTGAAAATCGCCTGTGAAATGGAAGGACAATTGACCGCCACGATTCACGGCAACGCGGATGATTTGCTTGAATACGCTGATTTGATCGCGATTTTGGAAACGAAGGTCGGGCGATTGATCTTTAACGGTTATCCGACGGGCGTTGAAGTTTGTGATGCGATGGTTCACGGCGGAGCGTATCCAGCGACCTCGGATTCGCGGACAAGTGCCGTTGGAACTCGTGCGATCGAGCGTTTTTGCCGCTACGTCTGCTTTCAGAATTTTCCAAATGCGGCCCTACCGGATGAATTAAAAGACGATAATCCGCTTGGGATACGGCGGATGATAGACGGCTTGGTCGAGTAGCGTTCGCCACGATCGGGCTTTTGGTCATCAAATTATATTCGCCAAAAACACAACATAAAAATTTTCCTTGCCGACCGCCGGTTAGTTATTCCGAATCCACGCCAGCCGCTTTTAGGACAAAATCAGGCGTTTTCGGCTCGTCGGGTAAAATATTTTCTCTGCCTTTTGCCAAAGTCCAGCGGTGAATCCACGAAATGCCGTTTCGTTTGACGAATGTATCCGGCAACTTATACGCTTCGTCTTTCAGCGCATTGTCCAATGTCACAAAATCATAATTTCGTTTTTTGAACATTTTGGCAATGTCGCCCAAGTAATCGGAGTTGATAAAATTGGCGTGAATGAGCAGAATTTGTTTGATTTCGCGACCCAAAAGTTTGACCGATTGGCGTTCCCAATAATCCGCCTTCGCTTCCATATACGGAACATACGCCGCGCCGATCTGCTTCATCAGTTTTTTGTCGCCTTTATCGAAAGCATTGTCATAAGCACGCGCAAAGATCCAATCGGAATTATCAATCGTGACGGGCGCGATCGTGTAACCGTGTTCACCTAAAAACGCGCCGAGATTTGCTTTTGTTTCTAAATCCAATCCTGTCCAAAGATACGGATGCCGGAAAAAGCGGATCTTGAAGCCTTTGGCGTCAAGCAATTCTTTGGTGATGATTTCGCCCTTCAAAATATCCGCCTCGTATTGTTCAAGCGATACGTTGGCGATATTGACGTGCGAAAATGTGTGATTGCCAAGTTCGAGATTTGCACTGAGCCACGAACGCAAAAGATCAACCTGTGCGTCATCGCGTTTATCGTTTTTATAAAGTTTGTTTTCGTTGACAAAACCGATTGCCGGAATCTTGGCTTTTTTAATATGCGCGAGCAATTTGCGCGTGATCTCCTGCCGGGTTTTCAGATCCGTGCGCGTCGAAACAACCGGCAAATCGTCAATCGTGACGGCAATAAAGCGCGGCGTTTTCTGCGCTTGAACAGAAAACGACGAAAATAGAAACGCTATTAAAAATAAGATTATTGTAAATTTCATACTTTTGTTTTGCCTACGAAACACACGCGCATATACGAAAAGAAATCAATTAAATTCTTTTTTCGTGCCTTTCGTGTGTTTCGTAGGCAAATTCTTTATTTCGCAAAAACCTGCGAAAAATCGGCGAACGATTTGAATTCGAGCGCATTGCCGCTTGGGTCGAGAAAAAACATCGTCGCCTGTTCGCCCGTTTCGCCTTTAAAACGCACTTTCGGTTCGATGATGAATTCAACGCCTTTCGATTTTAGTCTTTCGGCAAGCGCGTGAAATTCTGCGGGCGGCAAAACGATGCCGAAATGCGGCACCGGCACTTGATCGGCATCAACTTTGTTTTTGTGAACAACGCCCGCCGCTTCGGGCGCAAGATGCGCGACGATCTGATGTCCGAAAAGATTGAAATCAATCCAAATATCCGAACTTCTGCCTTCTTCGCAACCTAAAACCTCGCCGTAAAACGCACGCGATTCTTCTAAATTTTTTACAGGAAAAGCTAAATGAAATAGATTGTTCATAAATATTAAAGTTTAAAAGTTTAAAAGTTTAAAAGTTTTCGTTTGCCTCTCATTACAAACTTTTTCACTTTTTCACTTTTTCACTTTTTCACTTTTAAATTGCTTTGGCGATTTGCCGAATTGCGCCAAGATGATACGCTGTGTGCGCGAGCATTCCGATCGCCATGCCGACATTATCTTCGCTCCAGTTTTGATTATCGGCAAAACAATGGAGCGCGTTTTCGTAAGACCGCCGCACCGTGCCGCGCAGCGCGTTCCATTCTTCATCATTGACTTCTTCGATCAGCCAGCTTTGTTCCCAGTTGACCTTTTCCGTTCTGCCGCCGATAAATTCGCAAAGACGGTCGAGATAAAACTTCGCGTGCTCGGTTTGCGCGGCAATCGTTGTACCGTGAACTTCGTGCGAGACTTGTTCCGCCGAAAGTTTTTCGAGCGTCGCGAAAATACCGACGCCGCGATCTAAATACGCGCTGCCCTGTCCTTCGGGCGAACCTTCAAAGGTTTCGTGCAAAAGATAGGCCAGCGATTTTACAAAATGATCTTTTTCGATATGATTTGCATCCATAATTCCCCTTTCGATTGCGGATCTGTTTTTTTCAATCCGCAATCCCAAATCCCAAATCCCAAATCAAACAACTTTCATTATTTGGCGAATCGCACTCAAATGATATGCGGTGTGCGTCAAAATTCCCATCGCGCCGGAAATCTTGAAATCGTTCCACGTTTCGATTTCCTCAAATGTATCGCTGACATTTTGATACGCTTTGTGAAGTTGTCCGCAGAGCGCGATCCATTCGGCTTCATTGACCGTTTTAATCAACCAACTGTCCTTCCAATCAGCCATTTTATAATCTTCTTTCAGATAATTGTTGAGAAAATCGAGATAAAATCTGAGATGTTCGCAATGCGCGGCAATCGTCGTTGTGCCGTCTGAAACAGAGCGCGAAGCCTTTTCCGCGTCAATCGTTTCGAGCGTCGCGAAAACTCCCGTATTTTGGTCAAGATACATCGTGCCGAATGCCGTGTTCGTACTTTCAAAAGTTTCCTTGAACAATGCAAATAATGATTTGGTAAAATCTTCCTGATTGATTGTTTTCATTTTTTTATTTTATTTCAACGCAAAGTCGCAAAGGCGCAAAGAATGATTTGTTTGATATTTATATTTAGTAGTTTGACAGATTTATCCTAAAGTAAAAAAATTACCTCTGAAATAATTGATATTTGATAATGGTTAATTGATAAATGCTCCGCTGTGAAAGCACATTTTATCAATTATTAATTGTCAATTATCCATTAATCCAGTAGTTTTACCTTTATTTAATTGTGTCCGATTATTTTCTACCGGTTATCGTTCTATTAAAACTTTGCGCCTTAGCGTCTTGGCGACGCCCGCGTTAAAATCTACTTCTCTTATGTCACTCGAAAATATTGAAAAATTTATCGCCGAATTCGCCCGCTCTTTATCGGAAGAAACATTTGTCAAAATGACTTTAGGTAATTATAAAGGCGCGGACGAACATCTGCAAAAACTTCTACTCCGTTTAATTGAAACGCGCAAGGGCAATCGTCTCTTTTTTCTATACCGATATGATACACGCGATACGGCGAAAAATCACGATTTCACCGAGGGCGTTAAGGTTTTGCGCTCTGTTTTAGGCAAAGATTTTTTTAGCGGGCATCTTTTCACAACCGAAAACGATTACCAAATTGATGTCGGACGTAAAGGAAAATCGCGTCTCAACATTGCGAAAGCGACGTTTAAGACGAAACCGAAACTCGACCACGACCGCGAAAAGAAGATCCAGGTCAATCCGAATGCTTTTTACCTGAAAGCTCTCGGCATTACGACCGACCGCGGCGAAATCCGCGACAAACAGCACGACAAATGGAAACAAATCAATAAATTTGTCGAAACGCTGGCAAGCCTTTTTGATAAATCGCAATTAAAAGATCGAAAAGAACTGAACATCGTTGATATGGGTTCGGGTAAAGGTTATCTGACTTTTGCGGCATATGATTTTTTCAAAAACATTCGCTCTTTGGACGTGACGGTAACGGGCGTTGATACAAAATCGCAGCTTGTCGGGTTGTGCAACGATATTGCGCGCGCCTCGGAATTTGAAAACCTGACATTCGTCACCGGTTGGATCGGAGATTTCGACGTAAAAAATGTTGATATTCTGATCGCGCTGCACGCCTGCAATACGGCGACCGACGACGCGATCTTCAAAGGCATCAAGGCGGGCGCGGATCTGATCGTCGTCGCGCCGTGCTGTCATCAGGAAGTTCGCCCGCAGATTGTGTCGCCCGAAATGCTCAAAAACATCTTCAAACACGGCATTATGCTCGAACGCGAAGCCGAATTGATCACCGATGGTTTGCGTGCTTTACTGCTCGAAAAAAGCGGCTATCAAACAAAACTTTTTGAATTCGTCGCGACCGAACACACGCCGAAAAACAATATGATCGTCGGCACATTGCAAAAGAAAAAAGCCGATGAAGAAAAGATTGACGAGCAGATCAAAGCGATCAAGGAGTTTTACGGAATTAAAGAACAAAGACTGGAAAGTTTGATAAATGAGGCAGAAACCTGCACGTCGAACGGCACAAGCAAAATTCTCGCATTATGATTTTAGATATTGTAGAATCAATTGATGGCGTTCCGATTCGTTTGACCGACGAGCGTTGGGAACATATTTTGGAAAATCATTCGTATATGAGCGGATTTTACGAAGAAGTTTTGAACGCTGTTAGTTATCCCGAATTTATTACTCGCGGGAACAAAGGCGCGAAAATCGCCATTGTTAATCTTGGTCGCCGCCGTTGGCTTCACGTTGTATTTCGTGAATTGACACTCTCCAACCAAACCGAAAACCTTCTTATGGATTGGAGATTCTTGCTCTGAACGTCTAATGACTGTTCATATCTAACAAGCGTTACTTTCGCCCTGCCCGTGCGTAGAAGTCTATTAACGACTTGTTTATATAATAGTCAGTTTGTATATGTTTTGCAAGAACGCCCTACATCTGAAGCCCAAACGCGCTACGCATTGCGTTATGAATGGAGTCTTGGGCTTAGGAAGGATAAATCAATCGGACGGCTTTATTATTTCGGCTTTTATTGACGAAGTTTTTGAGAAAAG